>JAURGC010000108.1 GCA_030833985.1 Algoriphagus sp.
CCTTCGGGCAAAGACGCCACTCGCACAAAGCCCAGGTCCAATTTATCCTTTTGAATCATCTCTATTTGCAGGGAATTGCTCAGTTCCTCTAGGCTTGTTGAAATCGCAGGATAATGCGCATTCAATTCCCGAAGTAGGTAGGGTAAAACCTCATAGGCCGCCGAACCCAGAAATCCGATGCGAAGTTCCCCTTCCTTACCTTCGGCAATCTCCTTGACTTGCTGCCCAGTAAGCTTAAGGTGGTTAAGTACAAAATCTACCTCCTCTTTCAAGTAGGTCCCAGCCGCGGTCAATTTGACCTGCTTTTTATCGCGCTCGAATAGTACTGCTTCCAACTCCACTTCTAACTGCTTGATTTGTCGGCTTAGTCCAGGCTGGGAAATGAATAAGCGGTCTGCAGCCTTTCGGAAGCTTAATTCCTCTGCTACCGCCTTGAAATAGGTCAAATGTCTTAGTTCCATTGATGCTTTTTAGGTATCAGTTACTAACAAATATAGTATTACCAGGCATCAAAAAGAAAAAGTAGATTTACTCAAATATGATTATCCGTAATCCTAGCAGTGACCCTAAATGAGTTAATAACTGCGTGTAATCGACCAAAAACCAAGGTCTACAGACAGTAAACGAACAACGATTCGGCCTACTAACTTGAACTTCAATCCCTATTTTTCTAGGTTATTGGAGATAGAGCGGACCATCAAAAGTACTAATTCAAAAACTTTCGGGGTTTTGAAAACCCCAACTGATATGAAGACATTTCGATATGGAGAAGGTCAGTTAACTGCCTCCATCGCACTAGGTTTGGCGAGGAAAGAAATTCAAGGAGTGCTGACCCCTACTACGATTCAAAAAGTACAACAATCGGCTGCTGCTGTAGCTGAAATTGCAGCGGGTGAGCGGATTGTTTATGGAATTAATACCGGTTTTGGACCACTCTGCACCAGCAAAATATCGGCTGCTGACACGCGGCTCTTACAGGATAACTTATTGAAAAGCCATGCCGTGGGGGTAGGTGGACCTGTGGAAGATGAGATTGCCCTCCTGATGCTCGTGCTCAAAGGCCATGCCTTGGCCCAAGGATATTCTGGAATTCGACTCGAGACTTTGGAACGAATCCTATGGATGATTACAGAAGGAATTGTACCCATAGTTCCCATTCAAGGCTCGGTAGGTGCCTCTGGGGATTTGGCACCCCTCTCCCATTTATTTTTACCGCTGATTGGGGAAGGCAAGGTAAGGTACCGTGGGGAAGTTCTTCCAGCTAAAAATCTCTTAGAAAAATTAGGAAAATCACCCTTAACCCTTGGACCGAAGGAAGGACTCGCCTTAATCAACGGAACCCAGTTTATGGCTGCCCATGGAGTGAAAGTCGTGGAACGGTTGCACAGGTTGCTTAGCCATGCGAACATCACAGGAGCCATGATGATAGAAGGTTTGTTGGGGTCTGTCGCTCCATTTTCAGAAAATCTCCATCAACTTCGTCCCCATGTAGGCAATCTACATGTGGCACAGACTATACGTCAACTTTTGAAAGACTCTGAAATCGTTGCTTCCCATGCCAATTGTTCTCGCGTGCAGGACCCCTATTCCCTTCGTTGCATACCTCAAGTACATGGCGCCAGTTGGAGTACTTATTTGCACCTCAAACAAACCTTAGAAATTGAAATCAATTCCGTCACAGACAATCCGATAGTGTTTGATGCGGATCACACCATTTCTGGAGGAAATTTTCATGGGCAACCTATTGCTTTGCCCTTGGACTTTGCTACCCTAGCGGCTTCAGAAATTGGAAACATCTCTGATCGGCGAATTTACTTATCCATCGAAGGAGATACTCCCGGAGTTCCTAAACTCTTGGTGAAGGAAACAGGTTTGAATTCAGGTTGGATGATTCCTCAATATACCACAGCTGCTTTGGCCTCAGAAAATAAAGGACTATGCTTTCCTGCCTCAGCAGATTCCATCCCCACCTCCTTGGGTCAGGAAGACCACGTAAGCATGGGAAGCATCAGTGCACGGAAAGCGCTTCGGGTAATTGACAATGTAGAAAAAATTCTCGGTATTGAGTTGCTGTATGCTGCTCAGGCCATGGACTTCCATGCACCAGTCCGTTCTGGAAAAATCTTGGATTCCATTTACAGAAAAATACGCGAAGTAATTCCGCCTCTTGAAAAAGATCGAATTTTGTACGAAGACATGGAAACGGCCATTAACCTGGTAAAAGGAGGATCCTTACTCGCACTTGCGCAGCAGGTGGCTCAAGAAACAGGCACAATATACCAAACCGAGTGGTCTTCCCTTTTTGATTATTGATGCTCATGAAAAAACTAATCGGTCCCATTCGCCAACTGCTCACCCTAGATCAGCTTCCGCTAAAAGGGGCCCTCCGTGACAAGCAGCTCGAAATTGTTACTCAGGCAGGAATCCTTGTTGAGAGAGAGCGTATTGTAAAAGTAGGTAATTGGATCGAACTAAAACAGGAATATGCTGAAGCGGAAATCCATGAACTAGAAGGAGACTATGTTGCTCTCCCTGGGATGGTGGACTGCCATACCCATATGTGTTTTGGTGGTAATCGTGCTCGGGATTTTTCCTTACGAAATGCAGGTAGGACTTACCTCGAAATCGCACAAGCAGGGGGAGGAATTTGGGATACCGTCACCCAAACGCGCAGTTTGGATCAGGAGATGCTGGCAACAATTACGGCCAATCATGCCAATCGGCTTTTGTCCGAAGGGGTAACCACCATCGAAGTAAAAAGCGGGTACGGCATTTCGGTTGCTGAGGAATTGAAAATAATTCGAGCAATCCAGCTGGCAGCCTCAGGAACTGCTGCCGATTTAATTTCGACCTGTTTGGCAGCTCATCTGTGCCCCAAAGATTGGAAAGGAAGTCCTGCCGATTACTTGAATGAAATTGCTAGTCAACTTTTTCCAGTACTGCAACGCGAAAAGTTGTGTACCCGAATCGATGCCTTTGTGGAAAAAAGTGCTTTTTCTCCGGAAGAAATAACCCCTTATTTAAAAAAAGCAAGGGAACTGGGTTTTGACTTGACAATCCATGCCGACCAATTTTCTTGTGGGGGATCCCAGGTGGCAGTGGCTCTTGGGGCCCGTTCGGCAGACCATTTGGAGGCCTCGGGTGATGTGGAAATTCAAGCGCTTTGCCGCAGCAATACGGTAGCAGTAGCTTTGCCAGGTGCTTCCATAGGATTAGGAATGGGATTTGCTCCAGCACGCAAACTCTTAGATCAGGGAGCCATTTTGGCAATTGCCTCCGACTGGAACCCCGGTTCCGCACCTATGGGGGACTTGTTGACTCAAGCTTCAATCCTTGCCACTTTCGAGAAATTGACTACTGCAGAGGTATTTGCAGGGATCACTTTTCGTGGGGCTGCTGCACTAGGGCTTACAGATCGTGGGAAATTGACTACTGGTCAATTATCGGATTTTAACCTATTTCCTACGGCCGATTACCGCGATATCCTGTACCAACAAGGAAAAATGAAACCAGCGATGGTATGGAAGAAAGGAAGTATGAAATACGATGTACGAGATACGAAATACGGGATTTAAGCCAATGTCGAATACCAATCGGCGATTGGATAATGAAGAAGTGGGAAATATGGAAATATGCCAACGACAGACCTTTCAACCTAGCAGTATTTAGTTTAATCTCTTGGATCTCAGTTCTTGCTTTTGATACTAACTACTTGATACTTTAAAATGCAATTCCAAACCCTTATACGCCAAGGAATCCCCAGCCAATTGCCTTCTAAAAAAGAGCGAAGCACTACCCTTTCCCACGCACCCAAACGCAAAGACTTATTGTCGATGGAGGAGAAAAAATTAGCACTAAGGAATGCCTTACGCTATTTTCCTAAAGATTGGCATGCTACGCTAGCTCTTGAATTTTGGGAGGAACTCCAAAATTATGGTCGAATCTATATGTACCGCTTTATGCCGGATTATGCCATGAAGGCTAGACCCCTTTCAGACTATCCAGCAAAATGTACTCAGGCAGCAGCAATCCAACTTATGGTACAGAATAACCTGGATCCGGCCGTAGCCCAGCATCCAGAGGAATTAATCACCTACGGAGGCAATGGAGCGGTATTTCAAAATTGGGTGCAGTACCTCCTTACAATGAAGTACCTTTCCGAAATGACCGAAGAACAAACGCTCCACCTCTATTCAGGGCATCCCATGGGACTTTTTCCCTCTTCGAAAGATGCGCCGCGTGTGGTGGTTACCAACGGGATGATGATCCCCAACTACTCCAAACCAAGTGATTGGGAACGCTTCAATGCCCTCGGCGTTACGCAATACGGACAGATGACCGCAGGATCATTTATGTACATCGGACCCCAAGGCATTGTTCATGGCACCACCATTACAGTTATGAATGCTTTTCGAAAGAAATGGGGCCAAGGTTCCCCAAAAGGGAAACTATTTCTAACCGCAGGCCTGGGTGGAATGAGCGGAGCCCAGCCCAAGGCGGGTAATATTGCGGGTTGCGTCACCCTCTGCGCTGAAATCAACCCTGCTGCTGCATACAAGCGACTTCAACAAGGGTGGGTAGATGAACTCATCAAGGACCTAGATCTCCTCGTAGTGCGCGTAAAAAAGGCCAAAGCTGACCTTGAAGTTGTTTCCATCGCCTACCTAGGCAATGTGGTTGACCTATGGGAGCGGCTGGATCAAGAAAAGATCCTGGTTGAACTGGGATCGGACCAAACCTCCCTGCATAACCCCTGGGCAGGCGGGTACTATCCCGTGGGACTTTCTTTTGAGGAATCCAATCGCCTCATGGTGGAAAATCCACAAGGCTTCAAAGAAAAAGTGCAGGAATCCCTGCGTCGTCAGGCAGCTGCTATCAATAAACACACGGCCAGAGGAACTTATTTCTTCGACTACGGAAATGCCTTTTTACTGGAAGCCTCCCGCTCCGGTGCTGCTGTGATGGGAGACCAGGGAAATGAATTCCGTTACCCTAGCTATGTTCAAGATATTTTGGGGCCAATGTGCTTTGATTATGGCTTTGGACCTTTCCGTTGGGTATGTACCTCAGGAAATCCCGAAGACTTGCGTATAACGGATCAACTGGCAGCAGAGGTGTTGCAAGTACTTTTAGCCAATTCTCCACCTTCCATCACCCAGCAATTGCAAGATAACTTAACCTGGATCCGAGAAGCAGAAAAAAACAAGCTGGTAGTTGGCAGCCAAGCGCGCATCTTGTATGCAGATGCAGCCGGTCGGGCCAAAATCGCCTTGGCCTTCAATGAGGCCATTGCCTCGGGGCAGCTGACCGCTCCTGTGGTATTGGGAAGAGACCACCACGACGTGAGTGGAACGGATTCACCCTACCGGGAAACGAGCAATATCTACGATGGAAGCCGATTTACGGCCGACATGGCGGTTCACAACGTGATTGGTGATAGTTTCCGAGGTGCCACCTGGGTATCCATCCACAACGGTGGTGGTGTAGGCTGGGGAGAGGTCATCAATGGGGGCTTTGGACTGGTGTTAGATGGCAGTGAAGCCGCAAGCCAAAAAGTTCAATCCATGCTCTTCTTTGATGTGAACAATGGCATTGCACGTCGCGCCTGGGCGCGAAATAGCGGTTCAATCGAAGCAATACAGCGGGAGATGGACCGAAGCCCACAGCTTCAGGTAACTATTCCGCAGCTCGTAGAAGATCTATTGATTGAAAATCTAATCCATTAATTTGGGCCTAGACTCGAAAATATAAGAGAAGTCTATAATTTTTGTAGATTTGTAGACCATTAACCAAACCTATTGAGTCCCAATGAACTTACATCAAAACCCCTCACCTTCGCAATGGTCTGGTAGAAAATCCAGTTTACCGGAATACTGGCACCAAGTGATCCAAATCCTTCCCAACTTAGCTTTTGAAGCCTCAGCAACAAAAAAGGTGGGACTTATGGGTTATTCAGGAGAAGAAGGTGTACGCCGAAACCAAGGGAGGTTGGGTACAGGTGAGGGTCCTGCCGCAATCCGGAAGGGGCTGGGCACCTTGGCCCACCACTTGCCTGATAATCTTCCCATTCTTGACTATGGCGATATTTTTACCTGGGAGGGAGATTTGGAGGCCACGCATCAGGTGATTACCGACTTGACCTACCAACTGTTGAAGAGCAATCACTTTCCAGTTTGGCTAGGTGGAGGCCATGATTTGGCCTTTGCACATGGATCTGGCGTCCTCCAATTTGCCCAAGAAAATGGCAAGAAACTGGGGATCGTCAACCTAGATTCCCACTTTGACTTGCGACCCTTGGTAGATGGAAAAGGGCATTCGGGGTCCCCATTCTACCAGTTGGCAAGCAACTTTCCAAGCCAGTTTCACTACCTCGCCCTCGGGATACAGCGGGCAGCAAATCCCAAGTCACTTTTCCAAGCTGCTGAAAAGCTGAACACCAAATTCTTGGTGATGGAGGATTTCCGTTTGCAGCGATGGGAATACATTAAGGAGCAAATCAGCTGGTTTCTGGACCAGGTAGATGCATTGTATTTGAGCGTGGATTTGGATGGTTTTTCATCCGCCTACGCACCGGGAGTTTCCGCACCTTCGCCGATGGGATTTGATCCTGAAGTGGCCTTTAAGGTTTTTGACTTATTGGGAAAAAGTAAAAAATTGATCTCTCTCGATGTGGTGGAACTGAACCCAACCTACGACCAAGACCAGGCCACTGCCCGGCTGGCCGCTCGCTGTGTGGAGTATGTTTTACGGAAGAATTTTGGATGAGGGAGAGCGAGGGTATATTAAATTCAAAACAAGAAAATGGATTTTAGAATTATGCTCCGGAGGAGCATTTTGTTAATAGAAAACCTAAAAAATTGGATCCCAAGAGCTCCGGAGGAGCGACATAAATGGAATTTAGGCCCGTCTCCTTCTAAACCTAACCAATTTTTATATTTTTTCGTAAACACCAAATAATGGCATTTTTTCATAAAATTATTTTTTCAACATGGCAGACACTTTTTCGCAAATCTATATTCATATCATCTTCTCAGTTAAAGAGAGACAAAATGTAATTCATGCTACCTGGAGAGAAGAACTCTTCAAGTATATTTCAGGGATCATTAAAGGCAAAAACCAGAAATTATATGCATTTGGTGGCATGCCTGATCATGTACACATTTTGATTAGTTTAAGACCAAATTGCTTAATTTCTGAGTTGGTAAATTCAGTAAAAACCAATTCAACCAAATGGATTAATTCAAAAGGGTTTGTTAAAGGAAAATTTAATTGGCAAGAGGGGTATGGTGCTTTTTCATATGGCCAATCTCAGTTGGATCGTTTGATTAATTACATTAAAAACCAAGAGAAGCACCACCAAAGCAAATCATTCAAAGAGGAATACATTGAATTGTTGCAGAGATTTAATATAGGGTTTGAGGAGAAGTATCTTTTTGAATGGCTAGATTGAATCCAATTTGGTTTTGGAAAAAGTGTGTCGATTTTTTTAAAGTATAAATGGTTTACATGTTGCTCCTCTGGAGCAAATCTTACAAACTAACACTCCATTCCTATTAACATATTGCCCCGCTGGGGCAGAGTAAAATTTAACTATGTGGCTTTTTTATAGCACTTTGCAACTAAAAAAAACTGGCAAAAAAAGAGCCTAACTTCATAAAGTTAGGCTCTTTTTTACTTTAATCAAATCAAGGTATCCATTTGATTTTCTTAAAGTTAGGTTTTCTCTTTTCAAGAAAAGCATTACGTCCTTCTTGGGCTTCTTCGGTCATGTAAGCAAGGCGGGTAGCCTCCCCGGCGAAAACCTGTTGGCCTACCATTCCATCGTCGGTTAAGTTCATCGCAAACTTGAGCATCTTGATGGAAGTGGGTGATTTGGCAAGAATCTCTTGCGCCCATTCGTAGGCGGTATCCTCCAATTGATCATGTGGAATGACAGCGTTGACCATGCCCATATCCATGGCTTCCTGAGCGGAATAATTTCTTCCTAGAAAAAAAATCTCACGTGCCTTTTTCTGACCTACCATCTTGGCTAAATAGGCAGATCCGTATCCTCCATCAAAGCTAGTTACATCGGCATCCGTTTGCTTGAAAATGGCATGCTCCAAACTCGCAAGCGTGAGGTCACACACTACATGAAGGCTATGTCCTCCTCCTACGGCCCATCCTGGCACCACAGCAATCACCACC
>JAURGC010000039.1 GCA_030833985.1 Algoriphagus sp.
CAACCTCTTTTGCAAAGCCCGTTTCGCCTATATGGATTCAAAACCCATGACATTAATTAGATCTTAAAAAATGATAACCACCCAAATAGCATTTGGCAATGGGGCTCATTTTTTAACAAAATTAACCGGTATTTCGTCGTAATAGCCGGGTGTCGAGCGTTCAAAATTACCTCAAAGGCCAAAGCCAAAATCCGGACAAGATTATTCCACCGTAACCGACTTGGCCAAGTTTCGAGGTTGGTCGACATTACAGCCTCGCATTACCGCGATATGGTAGGAAAAGAGTTGCAAGGGGACTACCGCTACCAATGGTGCAAAAGCCTCGTGGGTAGCAGGAATTTCAATTACGTGATCCGCCAATGCCTTTACCTGGGTATCTCCTTCGGTGACAACCGCCACAATCTTGCCCTTACGGGCTTTTACTTCCTGAATGTTGCTGACCACTTTCTCATAGGAACTATCCTTGGTGGCAATGAAAATCACCGGCATCTCCTCGTCAATCAAAGCAATCGGTCCATGCTTCATCTCAGCAGCAGGATAGCCCTCAGCATGGATATAAGAAATCTCTTTAAGCTTCAAAGCTCCTTCCAGAGCCACAGGAAAATTGTACCCCCTACCCAAATACAGCATGTTGCGTGCATCCTTATATGCCGCAGCAATTTGCTCGATCAACACATTTGACTCCAATGCTTTTTCCACTTTTGACGGGATGTCCGCTAACTCATGTAGCAATTGGATGTAAGTGCTCTCCGGAAGCGTTCCTCTTTGGTAGCCTAATTTTAAGGCCATCATAGCCAAAACAGAGATTTGCGCTGTAAATGCTTTGGTAGAAGCAACCCCGATCTCTGGACCAGCATGCGTATAGGATCCTGCATGGGTGGCACGTGGTATGGAAGAACCCACCACATTACATACCCCAAAAATAGTAGCCCCTCGTGCCTTGGCTTGCTCAATAGCTGCCAAGGTATCCGCAGTTTCTCCGGATTGGGAGATAGCAATCACAAAATCTTTTTCATTGACTACCGGATTACGGTAACGGAATTCGGAAGCATATTCCACCTCCACAGGGATGCGAGCAAACTCTTCAAATAAGTATTCAGCAACAAGTCCTGCATGCCAAGACGTACCACAGGCAGTAATGATGATGCGCTCGGCATTTTGAAACTTATTCATGTACTCTCGCAATCCTCCTAGCACCAGTCTTCCCGAACTAGCATCCAAACGCCCTCTCAGGCAATCCGAAATAGATTTGGGCTGCTCGTAAATTTCTTTGAGCATGAAGTGAGCAAATCCCCCCTTCTCAATAGCTTCCAATTCCATTTCCAACTGATTGATGTAAGGATTGGTTGCTACATTCTCAATAGTCTTTACCTGAAGTACTCCCTCACGGATAACAGCAATTTCGTAATCGTCCAAGTACACAACCTTGTTGGTGTACTCAATAATTGGTGTCGCATCCGAAGCCAGAAAATACTCATTTTGTCCCACCCCAATTACAAGAGGCGATCCTTTACGGGCAGCTATCAAGGTATTTGGTTCTTCCAAATTGATCAATACAATCGCATAAGCTCCTACTACCTTGTGTAAGGCCAAACGCAGTGCTTCTTCCAAAGAACAGGTATTGTTCAGATAAATGTCTTCAATAAATTTGACAAAAACTTCCGTATCTGTCTCACTTTGAAAGGTGTAGCCCTTCAGCTTCAAATCAGTTTTAAGTACTTCGTAGTTTTCGATAATGCCGTTGTGAATCATGGCAAATCGTTCGGAAGAAGAATAATGCGGGTGGGCATTGATGTCATTAGGCTCTCCGTGTGTAGCCCAACGTGTGTGACCGATACCTACCGTTGCCTGAATCAACCCGCTTTCATTCAGGTGGTTTTCAAGTTCGGCTACCTTGCCTTTCTTTTTGTAAATACTTAATCCTTTTTGGTCAATCAGCGCAACTCCTGCGGAGTCGTACCCTCTGTATTCAAGCCTTTTTAATCCCTTAAGAATGATGGGAAGGGCTTCTTGATGCCCCACGTAAGCGACTATTCCGCACATAACTAAAAATTTATAAAAGTTGGTTTTGGTGAGACAAAGAAACAGGAATTGTGCTAAAAAAAATAATCCCCTTTCAAAAATTCAAAAGGGGACTAGTGACTACTTTCTTCAATTATTTATCACTTCGTTTTGGAATAAATCACGGTCAGCTTCACTTTGTCCTTTGCAACTTTAAATTGCCTTAGAGAACGTTTGAAATCATCACCTGTATTGGGTGTAATCGCATAAAGAAGCACATCTTTTCGTTGTAATTGTTTGGTGTATAATGCATTTAAGTAGGAACTTACTCCTCCCAATTGAACCTTTTCTGTAGGAACGTATCCTACCACCGCAGAAGAAGGAAAAAAGTTGTTCGGAACTAAATTCCCATTCTCATCCTCGATTACTTGAAGTTGCCCATCCCCTTGAAGGTGCAACTCTGCTCTGTTGATTGTACTTAAAAGTACTTGATTTTGAGAGTCAACAAATTTCATAACCATCCCAGTAATGGGAGTTTGATCGTCTCCTTGATCTTCAATAGGACCCATCCTCAATACTACTTGGTTAAAAACCACGCCTTGTAGGGTATCTAAAAATGCATCCAAGGGACTGGTATTTAATCTCATAGCGAGACCCAAACCTGACTTCATCCCCACCGTAGCACCGGTAGCATACGATTTTTGATATTCCTGCACCACCTCAGTAGGAGTGCCTCTGCGATCAGATTCTATCCCATTGAAGCTTCTCGAGGAAAAAGTGGTGATGGTGTATTTCAAGGCCGTGGTATCACCCAAATTGTGGTAGTGGAATGTGATCCCGGTATTGCCTCCTAGTGAAAACCCTGCTGTTGTATTATCTCCGGCCCGAGGAACAATTGCTACACCAGGTAAATACCTTCTGAAAGAAAATAAATTGTTAAATTCTAACCCTCGGACAAGTTTGCCAAAAATTTCATCTGCAAATACAGGATTGATTGGGGCCTTGAGTAAGGTATCTTTTGTTTCATTAAAAGCAACCTCCACAGAGGCAAAAGGTGTAGGTTGGTAGGAAAGCTTGCTGAAATTGTAATACAAGGTATCCAAAATAGGTTCATCCAATAAATGAACAGAATACTTTTTTTCTTCGTCTAAATCAGTACCATTTACACTGACGGTTGCCAAAGTAAAAAAGGTCGAATCCAATACCGCCAAAGGCCCTGGACGCTCTGTTTCTTGTTCAATGTGCAAGCGAGTGTAAGCCGTGCTTTTGGTCAACCCAAAGTAGGGATCTTCCTCGTGTCCTACAATTAAAATACCAGCGTTGGTGGTGTTAAATGAATCCAATAGTACAACTTGCGCATCCAAGGGAATTTCCTTGTAGAAAACCCCAATTTGGTTGTTTTCAGGAGCAAGCTCAAGCCCGAGGGTAGCAGGATCACTACATCCTCCCAAGCTCAAAAGCAGAAAAAACGCGAATACGGAAAACTTAGCCCGCAAGGCTGGTGTACATTCCATACAACTCTTCATGAGCTTGTTGCTCTTCTTCAAAACTGATTTCAAATTTCTGATTTTTTGAAAAATCTCCAATTAGTTGACTCAAGTCTGCCGAAACTTCCGAGCCTTGAACCACCTGATCGGCGTATGCTATACCCATCTTGATGAAGCCCGAAAAATCTTTGCTCGACAAAGGTGCTAAAATAGTATCATCGACATCTACCATCTTAACCTTGTTTAACAAATCATCGCCAAAAGTATGGGTAAATCCATTTGTATAAACTCCAAATACCGATTTTGTCTCTTTAAACAAGGGCTCGTTTTTGTAGGTGGTCTTCAAGTACATCGGAATTAAAGAGGTCATCCAATCGTTACAATGCACGATATCTGGAGCCCATCCTAATTTTTTCACTGTCTCAATGACTCCCTTGCAAAAGAAAATAGCACGTTCGTCATTGTCCTCGTAAAAACGCTGCTGCTTATCATGAAAAACATACTTCCGTTGAAAATAATCTTCATTGTCAATAAAATACACCTGAAGTTTTGCATTGGGAATAGAAGCTACTTTGATTATCAAAGGTTTTTCTTCCTCTCCAACAGTTATGTTGATGCCTGATAATCGAACCACCTCGTGCAATCTATTTTTCCGCTCGTTGATCAAGCCAAATCGAGGAACCAAAATTCGGATCTCCATCCCTCGCTCCTGCATTGCCTGGGGAAGTGATCGTAAGAATGTAGCTACCTTGGAAGTTTGTAAAAAGGGGTTGATTTCACTAGCAACGTAGAGAATACGTAGTTTGGACATGCTATGGGGATTTTAGTATCGTGATAAACAACGGGCACAAAGGTAAATAAAAAAAGCCTAAAAGCATTGAATTTGTGGATATTAATCTAGTTTTACTCCATTTAGCCAAAAATTTCCTTTTCATGAAGGTATTCAACACGGAAGCAGAATGGAGACCTATTTGGGCATCTATTTTCAAAGAAAATAAGAAGATTGGATTTGTACCAACCATGGGCGCACTACACCAAGGTCACCTAGATCTAGTTGCAAAAAGTACTGCCTCCATGGACGTCACCCTAGTATCCATTTTTGTAAATCCTACCCAGTTTAATTCCAGTGAGGATTTTAAAAATTACCCCCTCACATTAGAGTCAGATCTTGCCCAACTCGAGGAAGCTGGAGCAGCCTATGTTTTTGTACCTTCGGTCACTACACTATATCCACAACCTACACGCTTACGTTTCGATTTTGGAGACCTAGAACAGGTATTGGAAGGAAAGTTTCGTCCTGGACACTTCCATGGCGTGGGGCTAGTCGTTGCCAAACTTTTTCACCTTCTTCAACCAAATCGGGCTTTTTTTGGTCAGAAAGATTTACAACAAGTAGCCGTAATCAAGCGCCTAGTTCAAGACCTTTCCTTTACGGTCAGCATCGAGGTAGTACCCACCCGTAGGGAGAAAGACGGCCTAGCCATGTCTTCACGAAACATGCGCCTCAATCAAGATGAGCGTCAGCAAGCGCTTCTTTTGTATACCCAACTTGCTCAAGCAAAAAAAGATCTGTTGACAGGAATTCCTTGGGATCAGGTGCGCGCAGCTGTAGAAGAAGTCTTTTCCAAGGCTACCAACTGTCAATTGGAATATGTTGCACTTGTACATCCTGAAACATTTGAAATTTTTGACTCGTTTACGCAGGATGGCCCAAGATCTATTTGCATCGCTGCTTATGTGGGTCAGGTGAGATTGATCGATAACTTGCCCATTATTCAGTAATTTCGCCCTGCGAAAACTAAACCACATGCAACTCCAACTCTTAAAATCAAAAATTCACCGAGTAAAAATTACCCAAGCAGAATTACATTATGTAGGCTCCATCACCCTAGATGAAAACCTGATGGATGCTGCCCAGCTTTTTGAAAATGAAAAAGTGCAGGTAGTCAACATCAACAATGGGGAGCGTCTAGAAACCTATGTCATCAAAGGACAGCGGGGATCCGGAACCGTTTGCCTCAATGGTCCTGCAGCAAGAAAAGCGGCGGTTGGAGATGTAGTAATTGTCATTGCCTATGCGGGAATGAGCCCAGAAGAAGCAAAAATACACCAGCCTATCCTCGTATTCCCAGACGATAAAAACCAAGTTATTTGATGCATCATCCCAAAATCAAACAATTCCTGCAAGTGGTGCTATCCTTGGGCATTGCCCTGTGGATTTTTTGGTTTTTGTATCGAGACCTAGAATTTACCCAACTCAAATCCCAGCTCGCTTCAAGCAACTGGTTTTGGATCCTACTTTCCTTAGTAATCGCTTGGGCAGGGTATTGGCTTCGGGGCTGGCGCTGGGCATTACTTTTTCGACAAGAATCAGGGCAACTACCTGTCACCTCCAACCGCGCCTACCATGCAGTCATGGTGGGCTATTTGGTCAATCTGCTGATTCCTAGAGCAGGAGAAGTTGCCCGCTGCTCCGTTTTAACGCGAAACAACGGCGTTCCCATCGGCCAGGCTATTGGTACGGTGCTCGTCGAACGAAGCGTAGACCTCCTTTTTATGGCAGGTACTATTTTTATTGCCTTCTTACTTGAAAGCCAATTATTTATTTCTCTTGCTGGAGAACTAATAAATCTTTCCGCTGTATCAACCAGCCTCCTTGAGAAGGGCCCACTACTACTTGGCATTGGAGTTATTTTTGTATTCTCTCTGTACCTGCTAGGTAAAAAGTATCGGAGCCATCGCCTGATTCATAAAATGCTATTATTTATCCGGCAATTGCTTTCAGGGGTCCGTGCCATTGGGCACTTGAAAAATCCAGCCGGCTTTTGGTTGAGTTCGGTGGCAATCTGGATCATCTACTTTCTAACTATGTATACCGTTTCTCAAGGCGTCGAAGCGGCTGCCAATTTGTCGGGAAGCCAAGTTCTATTGGTGATGGTAATGGGAACTATTGGCATGATTGCACCTGTTCAAGGAGGTATTGGCACTTTCCACGCTTTGGTCGCCTACATTTTAGTGGTATTTGGTGTTCCTGAAGCCGATGGCAAAATTTTTGCAGCAATTATTCACGGTACCCAAATGCTTTTGGTACTAGGCGTGGGACTCATTAGTTGGATTCTTTTGTTGAAAACCCCTGCTTGGAAAAAACCTTTAACTCCTTAAATTCGTAGTTACACCCAGTTAAAATAAAATAAGATGATTATCCTAATCGTAATTGTATTTGCCATCCTCGGATTTGTAGTAAGCAATAAGCTGAAAAGCAAATTTAAATTGTATTCCCAAACCCCTCTACAAGCCAATCTTTCTGGGGAAGAAATCGCCAAGCTGATGCTTGCCGATCACCAAATCCATGACGTTCGTGTCACCTGCGTAGAAGGACAATTGACGGACCACTACAATCCCGCAGACAAGACGGTCAACCTTTCTCCTGATGTTTTCTATGGCAGAAATGCAGCAGCAACGGCGGTAGCTGCTCACGAATGTGGTCACGCGGTGCAACATGCCACTGCTTATTCTTGGTTGACCATGCGTTCTGCTATGGTTCCTATCCAAAATATCTCTAGTAAGGTGCTGAATTTCGTGTTACTTGCTTCGTTGTTTGGTGGATTTGCATTAGGACTATCCTACGAATTCATCGGCTATTTGGTGGTAGGCTCTTATTCTGTCATGACCCTCTTCACTTTGGTGACACTTCCCGTAGAATTTGACGCTTCAAATCGCGCCTTGGCTTGGGTACACAACCGCAACGTGGTGACTTCTTCTGAATATGCCATGGCTAAAGATGCATTGAACTGGGCTGCTCGCACCTATTTAGTAGCCGCCATGGCCTCCTTGGTCACACTAGCCTACTATATATTTATTTTCTTTGGAAACAGAGACTAATGGACCATGCATCATTTTGAAAAGGGACGGATGTCCCTTTTCTTTTTTCCCGATGTTTGAACAGTTATAAACCCAATTTACCATGCTAAATTTTCAATTGACCGAAGAGCAGCTCGCCGTACAAATGGCCGCCCGAGATTTTGCCCAAAGTGAATTGCTTCCTGGCGTTATCGAACGAGATACCGAGGCTAGATTTCCTACCGAACAAATCCAAAAAATGGGGGCCCTTGGATTTATGGGAATGATGGTTGATCCCAACTTTGGAGGTGGAGGCATGGATACCATTTCCTATGTAATCGCGATGGAGGAACTCTCAAAAATTGATGCCTCCGCATCAGTCTCCATGTCCGTCAACAATTCCTTAGTCTGCTGGGGGCTAGAGAAATATGGAACCGAAGAACAAAAGCAAACTTACCTAACTAAATTAGCTACTGGCGAAGTTTTGGGGGCCTTTTGCCTTTCCGAACCTGAAGCAGGATCGGATGCAACTTCCCAACAAACCTCTGCTGTACTGCATGGGGATTACTACTTGTTGAATGGTACTAAAAACTGGATTACCAACGGTTCTTCTGCATCGATATACCTCGTTATTGCTCAAACAGATGCCAGCAAAGGCCACAAGGGGATTTCTGTATTTATTGTTGAAAAAGGATGGGAGGGATTTGTAGTTGGTAAAAAGGAAGATAAATTAGGAATCCGCGGATCAGATACCCACTCGCTTTTGTTTACAGATGTGAAGGTACCGGTCAAAAACCGCATAGGAGCAGAAGGCTTTGGCTTCACTTTTGCCATGGAAACACTGAATGGAGGACGTATAGGCATTGCTGCACAAGCCCTTGGAATCGCCTCAGGCGCCTACGAGCTTGCACTGGCCTATTCCAAGGAGCGCAAAACTTTTGGCAAGCCCATCAGCCAACACCAAGCTATCCAATTCAAATTAGCAGATATGGCCACTCAAATCGAAGCTGCTCGCCTATTGGTCTACAAATCAGCTTGGCTGAAGGATCAAGGGAAAGAGTATGCGCAGGCTTCTGCCATGGCCAAATTATTTGCCTCCGAAGTGGCTATGAACGTAACTATAGAGGCTGTTCAAATACATGGTGGCTACGGATATGTCAAGGAATACCATGTGGAACGATTGATGCGAGATGCTAAAATCACACAGATTTACGAAGGGACTTCTGAAATTCAACGGATTGTTATTTCAAGAGGCATCTTAAAATAAGTTACTTCCATACATAAGGTGTAAATAGACAAAAATTACTCCTTTTTTTTTAGTGTACTTAATTTTTTAATCATAAAATGCATTTTTATAATTGGAAAAATCATATTTTTAAGTTCACTTTTCTTTGATTGCAGTAACCAAAGAACTTTAGATTAAACCTTGATTGATTAGGGCCTGTATAGGTGATGCTTAGTTTATCAATAATAAGCAATCACGGTCCTATCGTGGTTTTTGTGTACTCGTAAGGTGGATCAGGTGTCGTTAACCAAAAATTTTTAGAAGGCCATGGAATATTACAACAAAGTAATTGAGTCGGTACAAGTTCGTTTTCTTAAGGGAAGTAACTATAAAATAGAAAAGCCTATCACGGTTACCAATTACCAAGAAAACGAAAATACCCTCGTTTTACTCCATCATGGGAGCTTAAAGTTTGGTGAAGACCAAGAACAAGTGAACGAAGGAGAGGTTATTTTTCTTCCAAAAGACCGAAAAACTACACTCACTTTTGGAACAAAAACTTCCAAACAAGAAACTACAGGAGATCAATTTGCAGAAACCAAAAGAAAGCATCTTCAAAGTATTAGTTACAAAGACATCAAATCTGCCGAAGATGATTGTATTTCGATTTTTCAATTTGAGTCTAAAGTCTTTGACGTTGTCAACTTTTTTAATTCCTTAGATATTCCCCCTTTTATCATCCGATTCAATGACAGGATTACTACCCTAGTGGAAGATCTGATGAAAGAAATCGAAAATACGGGTGTAGGCAAGGAACGAAGTTTAAAGTCCCTCACAGAAGTCTTGGTAATTGAATTGCTTCGGCACATCCTTAAAAACCGACTTTTCACGGAGGAATTATCGACCAATGCAACCTATTTCAAAGACCCCCGGTTGATTGATTTGTTCACCTATATCAAGAGCAATATAAGTGGAGATCTTTCCAACAAAGTGCTCGCCAAAGTTGCAAATGTTTCGGAGGATTATGTGGGGCAATACTTCAAAATGCTTACTGGCATCAATCCTCAGGATTACATCGAATACCAGCGTCTCGAAGCAGCAGTAGATTTGCTGCGTACCACCAAAAAATCTATCCGCACTATCGGCAAAGAAGTAGGATACAAAGATACCGCCTATTTCTGCCGCAGATTTAAGATGATGTATGGAGTACCTGCAGGGAAAATGCGTCGACGAGAGTCCTTGATTAATGTCTAACCTTTGAAGGCTCTAAGACTTTGAAGGCTTTTTTAAACACATTCGATTGCCATCAAACATTCGAGATTTGTTAAACCTCTAATGTTCATCCGAAGGAGAATTTCAACTAGTGCCCTTATTCTCTTCAGGCTTATCGGATTCTGCAAAAAATTGTTCGAACAACTTGTCCTTAGCAAGCGCAAGGCCCAAAAAAAGAACTTTTTGTGCTAATCCAGTCCACAGGGAAGAAGATTTGGGTTGAGTAAGTCGCTCCTTAATATCTGGATTCAGCAGGCCTTCTCGCTCCAATACCTCTAAAGCTTTGTCGGTAGTTTTTTCCTCTTTTTTTGAACTTAGCCTAGAAAGTCCATAAACTACCAATGCACCTATCCCAACTACTGCTCCTACTTTAACCCAATCCTCAGAGCCTTTTTTTATCTCATTCAACTGCTTCGCTAAAGCTTCCTCCAGCGCGGCGGATTTCTTTTCAAGTTCCTTGCTCATGGGTGTCCTTTCCTTTAGTTGAATTAAAAATAAATTTCTTCAAAAAAACATTGCCCTGCTGTTGAAATCCACGTACATCTTTGGTCAGGTAGAGAATTACGACAACAAGCAAATAACAAACCGCAACAACCAAAAATCCAAGGTAAGGACTTTGGGTTACCTGGCTAATGTAAAAAGCAAGAGACAAGGAAAGAAATAAGCCGGTCACCAAAAGGATTGACCCTATCAATATCAGTAAAATTAGCCGGGAAAGTATCCCTACCAACTGGTCTTGAATGTCTGATTTGACAAGTTCAATCCTAGTTTCAATAAGAGATTTGAAGGTCTGAATAAGCTCAGTAAAATTCAACATACGAACTATTTTTGTAAGGAAAGCCCTTGCTATGAATGATCGAATATACTCAAAATACAATGATCAAAAAAACAACTTACCCTAGGGTCCCTTCGGTTTCGTAGTAATGAAAACGCAATACTAGTTCCAAGGCGAGCAAGATTGCCTCATTAACCGGGTGTAGTGCACTCAATACCTCGTCAATATCTTTAAGTCGCGTGTAATAAGCAGGTGCCAAAGGGATGTCTAAATCCGCATTTATGCGCAATGTCACGTTTTGAAATGCGTCTGGATGGGCGGCTTTTAATAGTTTGCAGGTAATCAGTTCATTCTGGTTGGTCTTGTTATTTTTTCGAGCAGAAGCACCAAATACGCGGCAGATCAATCCCCTTTTGGTATAGTTACCACAAAAACCCTTACTCAAGTCGGCAGACTGTGCTCGATACACCACGCAAACCCCTTTGGATTTGCCTTCAGCAAGCTGGGCGGCAAGCTCCTCTGCAATTCCTTTTTCATACAAGTCAAAAGCTAGAGGCAAAAACTCTAAGGCAGATGCAGGTACCTCTGGATTGGAGCAACAAAAGCCACATCCAGAAATACATCCCATCCCCGCTTCTTCATGAAATTGTTTGGATTGCTCCTCCAACTCTACAAAGAGCCCCTCAACTGCCAGCGCCTTTTCAAAAAGATTCATCTTTAGTAAATTATCGAACAAAATTAGCAGGCCTTTTGGGTATTTATCCTAGAAAGGGGAGGGATTTTTAAAACTATCTGATTTGGCTTAAATATTTTACTAAAATCCCAAATGAAGTTTAGGTTCGGTGGCTTTGAAGGGTGGTTATTCCCCCTAGTCGATTACTCGCAAGGATTTGCTCACCCATTTAGCCTCGGATCGAATTTCATATAATTTGATCTATTTTTTCTAGCTCTTTATCAGCTACTTATCCTAATTTTTTTAAAATTCCCCATCTTTACTAGCTAAGTATCGTATCCTTAAATCAAAATAAAGGAATAACATGAGTGAGTCAGAAAGTTTTAATTCAGAAGAACGCATCCGAAATGCCTTTAAGGAACGAGACTGGAACGAAATAAAGAGTGCCGACTCCTGGGCCATCTTCAAAGTTATGGCTGAATTTGTGGAGGGCTTTGATAAGCTTGCAAAAATAGGCCCTTGCGTCACCATTTTTGGTTCTGCGCGTACCCCTCGTGACCATGAATACTATAAAACTGCTGAGGAAATTGCAGCCAAACTCGTTCGCCATGGCTATGGTGTAATCACGGGCGGCGGACCTGGGATCATGGAAGCAGGAAATAAGGGCGCACACTCAGAGGGAGGAAAGTCGGTAGGGCTCAACATTCAACTCCCATTCGAACAGTTTAACAACCTCTACATCGATCGAGACAAGCTACTCAACTTTGACTATTTCTTTGTGCGGAAGGTCATGTTTGTTCGCTACTCCCAGGGCTTTGTTGTCCTACCTGGTGGCTTTGGAACGCTAGATGAGTTTTTTGAAGCACTCACCCTGATCCAAACCAACAAGATTGGCCGTTTCCCGATTGTCCTAGTAGGCAAAGAATACTGGGGAGGACTGGTAGATTGGATCAAAAATAGACTACTACAAGACGACCTGCACTACATCAGCGAAGAGGATTTAGAGCTATTTTGTGTGGTAGATACTGCCACGGAAGCCGTCAAAGTGATCGATGAATTCTACAGCAAATACCTACTTAGCCCTAATTTCTAGGAGCTAATCAACCTATCACCTAGGTTTAGGATACTTTTAAACGAAGTTCGCCTTGCCGTTTGATTACTTTTAGATCAAAAAACTGGTTGATAAACCCCTTGCAGTGATTCTCTGCCCACTCCGCCCGAGTTTCCGTGTCGTGAAGCAAAGTCATTCGAAGGAGCGTTTTCACGTAGGTCTCGTGCTTACCTAATTGCCGCACATAGTCCAATAAACATATGGCCCAGTCCTCTTGGAACTTCTCGAAGTGTGTGCGCCCGTCAAATAAAAGCTCGAGCTGATTGTCTCCATGCCGGAATCGGTAGATTCCACAAAGCTGTCTATAAATGACTCGAATTCGTTCGCGAGGAAATTCATTTCTATCCAAAATTGAACGGTAAGTAGAGTCCATCAACTGTAGAGGATTATACAGTAGCGTATACGAAGCTTTTAATTCAACGACCATCTGATCCAACAACTCCTCTTCCAATACCGATTGGGCCTGACGAAGGATGTAGTTTTTATCTAGAGGAAATAGTTTTTGAATCATTAGCGAACGCTTTCTTTCACAAAATTAGTACTAATTGCAAAAATCGCCTCATTTCTTGGAAGGAAAAGCAAATCTTGTTCAACTTACTTCTTGTTGGTCGCAGCAAACATCTCCTCGATGAGGAGAGTGTAAAAATTGGACACCTCCATGCCCATGGCTCGCACCTGTTGCGAAATCAAACTTGTTTCCGTTTGGCCGGGCACCGTGTTGATCTCAATAAAATAGAAGGCTCCCGTATCCTCTTGAAGGAAGTAGTCGATACGCACTGCCCCCTTGCAGTTGAGCACCGAATAGACTTTTTGCGCAATGCGTTCTACTCGGGCCACTTCCTCCGAATTCATTCTTCCTGGCGTGATTTCCTCACAGACCCCAGGTACGTATTTGGCTTCGTAATCAAAAAACTCCCTGCTGCTTACAATTTCTGTAGCCGGCAATACAGTAATCTTCCCATTTTCCTTAAATATCCCCACCGAAAACTCCCTGCCAGATACAAATTCCTCCACAAGGACCTGGGAATCTTCTGCAAAGGCCTTATCCAAGGCTTCTGGAAGTTCCTCCCAAGTTTTTACCTTGCTCATACCAATGGAACTTCCTCCATTGTTGGGCTTGATAAATAAGGGCAATTGAAGCTCTCCCTGAATTCTGCTTGCAGCCGTTAGCTCCTGCTCAAAAAGCTGCATCGAACGGGCTACCTTCAATTCGGGAATAGTCTGCACGATGGCTTTGGTATAGCCTTTGTTCATCGTAATCGCAGAAGTAAGCTGATCACAGGTGGTGTAAGGAATTTCAAGTAGATCAAAATATCCTGCTAGCTTACCATCCTCTCCAGGAGATCCATGTAAGATGGTAAATACCCCGTCAAATGTGATTTTCTTTCCCTCCAACTGAAGGCTAAAATCATTGAGATCCACAGCGATCTTCTCCCCAGAAGGAGTCATATAATACCAATCCCCCGGATATATGTAGATTATAAACACCTCATACCGCGATCGATCGATCGCCTTCTCCACCACGGCAGCACTTTTTAAGGAGATCACTGACTCACCTGTAAAGCCTCCGGTGACCAAGGCAATTTTCTTCTTCATGGGGAAAAATTTACGCTGCGAAATAGCTTATTTTCTGTTTACGCTCCAAAGGTTTAGAATCCCTAAGCCATTTTATATCTTTAGGCCTACTATTCACCTGACACGTATCCAAAAATAAAAAAATATGAGTAAGAATTGGCATTTCTCTGTGCTCCTTTGCTGCACCTTAGCTGCGTTTAGCTTTTCACTTCAAGCACAAACTTCTAAAAAAGTCAGTTTGGAGGACGTCTTCAAAAAAGGAACCTTCTCCCAAAAGTCGGTTTATGGCATCAACTGGATGAAAGATGGCAACTACTACAGTTCCTTGGTTCAGCGAAATGGAGCCCCCGCTGTAATGAAAATCAAAGTGACTACTGGCGAAGAAGTAGGAGTCCTGCTCGATGGACAAGCTCTAGGCATCGCATTTTCGGATTACAGTTTCAATGCCGATGAATCCAAGGCCCTCTTGGCTACTGAGGTGGAGTCCATCTACCGCCGTTCTTCCAAAGGAATTTTTTATGTGGTAGACATCGCTTCTGGACAAAAGCAGCAACTTATGGGAGGAGAAAAAATCTCCTATGCTACCCTTTCCCCGGATAACAATCAGGTAGCCTTTGTTAAGGATAACAACCTATTCATGACCGATCTTGCTACCAATAATGTCACCCAACTTACCTTTGATGGGAAAGAAAACCGCATCATCAATGGGGCTGCAGACTGGGTGTATGAAGAGGAATTTTCCATGGCCCAGGCATTCAAATGGTCCCCAGATGGAAAGAAAATTGCCTTTATCCGATTTGACGAAAGCGAAGTGCCGGAGTTCAACATGCAAACTTGGGGACCGCTCTATCCACAAGACTACAAGTTTAAGTACCCCAAAGCTGGAGAAAAAAATGCCTTGGTTTCCATTCATGTGGTAGACCTCGCCTCCAAAAAAGTACAAAAAATGGATGTGGGAACAGAAGTAGATCAGTACCTACCTCGTTTGTACTGGACCCAAGATCCAAACCAGCTAGCATTTATCCGCATCAACCGACTACAAAATCAACTGGATCTAATGCAGGCCAATGCGAGCACAGGAGAGAGCAAACTCATCCTATCCGAGACCTCTGCTACCTACGTGGACTTGAACTACAACGATGACCTGCAGTACCTTAGTGATGGGAAAACCTTTATCCGTACCTCCGAGCAGGATGGATACAAGCACATCTACCACCATCAGGTAGATGGAACCTTGATTCGTCAGCTTACTACCGGTCCTTGGGAAGTGAGTTCCTTGGTGGGAGTAGATGAGAAAGGTAAAAAAATTTACTACCTCTCCACCGAAAAATCCCCTTTAGAGCGACAACTCTATGTGGTCCAGTTGGATGGCAAGGGCAAAAAATTACTTAGCCCGCTTGCTGGTACCTACAGCATCAACATGAGCCCAGATCACCAGTTTTTTATTGCCTACCACAGTGATGCAGCTAACCCGGTGACCGTGACCCTCAACGAGGCGAGTGGAAAGACCCTAAAGGTGCTTGAAGACAATCAGGCCTTGAAAAACCGAATAGCCAGCTTTGCACTTGGAAAAAAAGAGTTTTTCTCTTTTCCAACAGTCGATGGCACCCCCATCAATGGGTATTTGATCAAGCCTGCAGACTTCGATCCCAACAAAAAATATCCAGTGCTCCTGTATGTGTATGGAGGTCCAGGCTCTCAAAATGTACTCAACTCTTGGGGCGGTTCCCGAGACTTTTGGCATCAGCACCTCGCGGCAGAAGGCTACCTTATCGCCAGTATAGACAACCGGGGAACGGGTGCTCGAGGAAGGGATTTCAAGCATGCTACCTATGCCAACTTGGGCAAACTGGAGACCATCGACCAAATCGAGGGAGCCAAGTACTTGGCCAAGATGCCATTTGTAGATGCTTCACGAATTGGAATTTGGGGATGGTCCTATGGGGGCTATATGTCCTCTCTTTCTTTGATGATTGGCCATGAGGTGTTTAAGGCGGCCATTGCAGTGGCCCCAGTGACCACCTGGAGGTATTACGATACCATTTACACCGAACGTTACTTGCAGACGCCACAACTAAACCCAGCAGGCTACGATGACAACAGTCCTATTACCCATGTGAATAAGTTAAAGGGCAACTTTTTGCTGATTCATGGTACTGGAGATGACAATGTTCACTTCCAAAACACGGTGGACTTGGTCCATGCACTTATCGCAGCGGATAAACAGTTTGAATCCTTTTATTACCCTAACCGCAACCATGGGATTTATGGTGGAAATACCACCTGGCACCTGTACACGCAGATGACAGACTTTCTGAAACGAAAGTTGTAAATTAGAATGTTACCGCTTTCCTAGCTTGGTTCAAACGAAATTGGGATCACTTCGAATTAAACCGTCGACAGACCACCACTGACGATTACAACTTTATCTGATCCAAATAGAATTTCATGCGGCTATGTTTTCTGGCTAAAAATTCAATCTTCTCAATTTGATCCAGTTTGTGATTGTAGAACACCTCCACATACTCATCCCCTAGTAAGTACAAATTGACTTTGTGCCGGTAGTACCGAATAGCCACCACAAAGCTGCCCTCCAGGTAGAGGGTTTTGATTTTTTGTGAAATCGATAGGCGGCTAAACTCTTCTTTATGCATGGCTACTTTAAACTACACCAATAAAATTAAGCATATTGGGGAGATTTGAGAATAAAAATCAATACGTATCAATCAAAAACGCCCTCCTCTCGAGGGAGTTTTTGATTTGCCTAGGATTCGAGCTACTCAATGTGCCGCTATTTGGAAGTCTTTGATTGCCTCGCTAAAATCCAAAACAGGAATGGCGTCTACTTGACCAGCCACGATGCTGACCCCTGCTGCTGAGCGATAGCCACCCGCACAGTGTATCAATATCGGTTTGTCCAGTGGTATTTCATGCACATGCTCTCGGAGTTCGGGAAGCGGAATATTCAAGGCTGCCTCAAAAATAGGACTGTTGGCATGCTCGTCCCGACTACGAATATCAACCAAAGTAAATGCCCCTGGGTTGTTTTGAAATGCCTCAAGATCAAAGTTTGTTCCGGTAGCCGTCATTCCTGCGGGATTCACTACGGCACCAGCAATACCTGATTCGTACCCAATTTTTGCTGTTTTGTGAATTAATATTTCAAGTTCAGCTGTCGTTTCCGCTACCAAAAAAAATTTCTCTTCCGGTCCCACAATGGAGCCAAGCCAAGTTTCAAACTTACCTCCATTCATGATGTTGATTGCCCCGGGAATGTGCCCTGCAGCAAACTCGGATTGCTTTCTTGTGTCGATCACTAAAAAATCCGAACGAAGGGTAGTTCCCTCTGGCAAGATGGACACACGGGAAATAGATTGCTGGTAAGCGGGCGCACCTTGTTTGTTGAGATCCACATCGAAGCCAAAATACTTTGGAATATAGGGTTGTCCTTGAAGTAAGTTCGCTACGAATGTGGTTTCGTTTTGGTCAGCAAAGGCCCAGTTGGTGGCGCGCTGCTCTCCAATGGTTGATTGTCGGGCATCACTTAAGTTTTTACCACAAAGGGATCCTGCTCCATGTGCAGGAAAAACCAACACGTCATCTGCCAAAGGTTTCAATTGTTTTTGTACCGTATGGTACATCATTTTTGCCAATTCTTCTCGCTGTGCTGTTAGGTTTCCCGCCTTCTCGCGGAGATCTGGGCGGCCTACATCGCCAATAAAAAGGGTGTCTCCTGAAAATAAAGCATGGTCTTTTCCCAGTTCATCACGCAGTAGTATGCTAATGGAATCTGGAGAGTGCCCAGGCGTATGCAATGCACGTAAGGAAATGGCGCCCAAGGGAAGTATATCGCCCTGATCAAACGATTGGTGGGGATAGGTAGCGCCCACCAATTTGGACACATAAATCGTCGCTCCTTCCTGGGTGTGAAATTCCAGATGGGAACTCACAAAATCTGCGTGGGGGTGTGTTTCAATGACCGCCACAATCTGTCCTGAATATGCCTCGGCAAAGTCCCGATAGGGTTGTGGATTTCGTCCTGGATCTACCAAGGCAATTTTTCCTTGGCTCACTATTGCATAGCTAGCATGGGCTAGGCCTTCGTCATAAAATTGCTGAATGTGCATGGAAACAAGTTTGATTGAGGTGAAAACTAAAGATACAATTTCAAAAAGGATGGTTTTCCTTTCTAGTGAAAGATTTATTTAATGGGAGGATTCTTTTGAATTTATCCGTTTGAAGGGTAAACTTGAAATTGAATAAACTAATTCTCTTGAAACGAATTTATTTAACTGCTGCGACTTACTTTTTGACAGGGATAGTTGTCATTTTCTTGTTTTCAGCTTGCAATAGCAGCCGGAAGGTATCCAAATCATCTCCTGAATTTACCATCATCCAAACAGCCAAGTCTTACCGCGGTACGCCCTATCGTTATGGAGGCACCACGCGATCAGGGATCGACTGTTCGGCCCTAGTCTATCATTCCTTCGCAGCTGCTGGAGTAAAGCTCCCTAGAACCTCCCTAGAACAAAGTAAGCTCGGTAAAAAAATTCCAGTAAAAAAAGTTCGCCCTGGTGACGTATTATTTTTTGCTACAGGCAAAAAGAAAAAAGAAGTTACGCATACTGGAATTGTAACAGAGGCACAAAAGAATACCCTCCGTTTTATCCATGCTTCTACCTCTCTAGGGGTTACTGAGGACTTTTTGAGCAACTCCTATTGGGCTAAAGCATTTTTATTTGCAAAGCGGTTGGAGACAAAGTAACTGGCCACGAAGTCCTAAAATCCAAGGCGCACCACCAATTCCTGAATCAATTAAGATTAATTTTTCCAAATATCCTTTGGTTTAAGGCTTTTCTCACTAATTTTGCGCACGAATTAAAAAAGTCTTATTACCTCTCATCAAATCAAATGGCAAATATTGGAAAGATAACTCAGGTAATCGGCCCGGTGGTGGACGTATCCTTTGAAGGCGGAAAACTGCCCAACATCCTAGACGCGTTGGAACTCACCAAAGACAACGGCCAAAAGGTAGTGTTGGAAGTGCAGCAGCATCTAGGTGAAGACCGAGTAAGAACCATCGCAATGGATTCTTCTGAAGGTATGGTCCGTGGCATGGAAGTGCGAGATTTGGAGCAACCAATCTCTGTTCCTACTGGCGAAGGCATCAAAGGTCGACTTTTCAATGTAGTGGGCGAAGCCATTGATGGTTTGCCTCAGGTACCTGCAGGCAAGCGTCTTCCAATTCACCGAGCTGCACCAAGATTTGAAGACCTTTCTACTTCTACAGAAGTTTTATTCACCGGTATTAAGGTAATCGATTTGATCGAACCCTATGCCAAAGGGGGTAAAATTGGTCTCTTTGGTGGTGCGGGGGTAGGCAAGACCGTATTGATCCAGGAATTAATCAATAACATTGCGAAAGCCTATTCTGGTTTGTCTGTATTTGCAGGGGTAGGAGAAAGAACCCGTGAGGGAAATGACCTTTTGAGAGAAATGATCGAGTCAGGCATCGTAACTTACGGTGATGACTTTATCCATAGCTTGGAAACTGAAGGCGGATGGGATTTATCTAAAGTAGACCTCAAGAAGTTGGAAGACTCCAAAGCAACCTTCGTGTTTGGACAGATGAATGAGCCTCCTGGAGCACGTGCTCGCGTGGCTCTTACTGGTCTTACTCTTGCGGAATACTACCGTGATGGTGACGGATCAGGTCAAGGAAAAGACATCTTGTTCTTCATCGACAACATTTTCCGATTCACGCAGGCAGGTTCTGAAGTGTCCGCACTTCTTGGACGTATGCCTTCTGCAGTAGGTTACCAGCCAACTTTGGCCACAGAAATGGGTGCCATGCAGGAACGAATTACCTCTACTAAGAATGGTTCGATCACTTCTGTACAGGCCGTGTATGTACCTGCGGATGACTTGACTGACCCAGCTCCAGCGACGACCTTTGCGCACTTGGATGCAACTACGGTATTGTCTCGTAAGATTGCGGAATTGGGCATCTATCCTGCCGTGGATCCATTAGATTCAACTTCAAGAATCCTCTCCCCAGATATCTTGGGTGAGGATCACTACAACTGTGCCCAGCGCGTGAAAGAAACACTTCAGCGTTACAAGGAACTTCAGGACATCATTGCCATCTTGGGGATGGAAGAACTTTCTGAGGAAGATAAGCAGGTGGTACACCGCGCGCGTCGTGTACAACGCTTCTTGTCTCAGCCTTTCCACGTAGCCGAGCAGTTTACCGGTCTTAAAGGAGTATTGGTAGACATCAAGGATACCATCAAAGGATTCAATATGATTCTAGATGGTGAATTAGATCATTTACCAGAGGCGGCGTTCAACTTGGTGGGCAGCATCGAAGATGCTATCGCTAAAGGGGAGAAGTTGCTTGTAGAAGTAAGCTAAACTTATTCTACCCACTCTTTAGATACGCTACTTAAGAGTCTAGGAAATTAAGAGGACTAATTTATAGAAGACCGAATACGCTATGCACTTAGAGATCGTTACGCCGGACAAAAAAGTTTTTCAGGGAGAAGTGAGTGAAGCTACCTTTCCTGGAGCTTTGGGCGCGTTTCAAGTTCTGACCAATCACGCACCGATAGTCTCTGCCTTAGCCAAAGGCCCTGTTTCCTTCACTACTACTGAAGGCAAGCAGTCTTTCCAGGTCGAAGGAGGCGTGGTAGAAGTAAAGCAAAATACCATCGTGGTCTTGGCTGAAAAAGTTGTGGATTGATTGTCAACGATTGACAGCAGGCCGTTTACAACAGATTGTTTGAACTTCAAGCACTATCTTTGATGCCCCCATATTGATCCACAAAAATACACCTACTTAAAATAGGCTATCCCGAAAGTGATAGCCTATTTTTTTTGATTCCTCAACTTGAATGAATCAATTCGCTTTAGTACCAACAGGCCACAGAAGATTGTAATGAACTTAAAGCCTGATATTTGGTCGATAAAAAATAATTTACATAGGTAGCAGAAAACAGGAGTAAGGTCCAATTGACTGAATTGCGGCCCGTTAGCCGGTGACCATTTAATTCTCTCTTTTTCGATTTTGCCTTGGAATTAAAAAGATAACCTGTACATTTGCAATCCGAAAGGAGGTGTACAGCTATGATCATAATCAATATTAAAGAAAACGAATCTA
>JAURGC010000137.1 GCA_030833985.1 Algoriphagus sp.
GCCAGGCAGGAAGAATTCTTCCAGAATACCGCGCTGTTCGAGAATCAGTATCTGGTTTTATCGAACTCGCCCAAACACCCGAACTTGCTGCGGAAGTGACCATTCAGCCCGTAGATCTGCTTGGAGTAGATGCCGCCATTATTTTTTCAGACATCCTTGTTATTCCAGAGGCCATGGGCTTGCCTTATGAAATGGTGGAAAAGCGAGGACCGTGGTTTCCCGAAACCGTACGCTCTCAAGCGGATCTCAAAAAACTTCGTATAGCCGAAGGAGACAACGATTTGCAATACGTGATGGATGCGATCCAAATCACAAAGAAAAACTTACAAGGCAGAGTACCACTAATTGGGTTTGCGGGAGCTCCCTGGACGATTTTTGCCTACATGGTCGAAGGTGGTGGCAGCAAAACCTTTTCCTTATCCCGCGAGAAACTGTATCGGGATCCAGTATTTTCTCACCAGCTCTTGCAGCTCATTACGGATTCCACCATCAACTACCTCAAAGCCCAGATCCGCGCGGGCGCTGATTTGGTTCAGCTGTTTGACAGTTGGGCAGGAATCTTAGGGCCAGCCCAATACGAAGAATTTTCACTCAAATACATCGCGCAGATCTGCAATGCCATCAATGAAGTGCCCGTAACCGTATTTGCCAAAGGCGCATTTTTCGCACGTGAGTCACTTGCCAAACTCTCCTGCGAAACCATCGGGCTGGACTGGAACATGGGGATTGCAGAATCTCGAAAACTCATCGGACCGGATAAAACCCTACAAGGTAACCTAGATCCTGCTGCGCTTTACGGCAATCCGGACCAAGTACGGGCAGCTACGCTAGCCATGATGGAGCAATTTAAAGGAAGTCGACATATCGCCAACCTAGGACATGGTGTCTATCCAGACATAGATCCCGAGATGGTTAAGGTATTTATTGAAACAGTAAAGGAGGTTTAGGAAATCGCTTGCAGTCGACCGTCTACAGACACTAGCTCACTTTATTGAACTTCAACTCCTGCTCTCTTAGGTTACTAATAAAAAGTGGATAATCACAACAAGTTCAAAGACGGGTAATCTGCTATCAACTACTAGATTACAGTAGTTGAATCGGATCCCCTACTCGGACGATTCCCTGACTTAAGGCGACGGCATTTTGACCAAAGTAAACTTTATTGTTCACTGTACGGTAAGAAGACAAGGTAGCCAGCGGCTCCTTTCCTTTCGTCCCCTTTTCTTGATCCACGGTAATCATCACGCAACGAGCACAGGGCTTGACCACCTGGAATTCCACCTCCCCGATTTGAAGTTGCTTAAATTGATCTTCGGCATAGGCCTCTCCTCCGGAAAAAACCAAGTTGGGCCGAAATCGATCCATCCCAATCGGCACTTCCAACCTACCGTTTAACTCATCCAAGGAAGGCTGACCAATAATTACATAAGGCATTCCATCTGCAAAGCTGACTGATTCTGCCTGCACCGCATAGCGAGGATCTAGTTTGCGATGTGAACTTTCTGGCAGCACCACCAAATCCACAGCCATTCCTAAAAAATCACCAAACCAAGCACTCACTTTAGGAGCTACTTGCAGCGCTGGAACCACATCTCCCCAGACCGTTACTTCCATTTCTTTGCCTGAGTTCAATTCCAAATCGAAGGAAATTTTCAGAGAAGGGTCCGCTTTTGAAAAAACTTCCAACTCCAAGTCACCCAATACCACTTGTAATAAAGCCAATTGTGGATGTTCCCGTTGCGTTAAAAATTCACCCGACTGATCGACCAACATCCACCTGCGGTCGTATTTGAATCCTCTTTCTTCCACCCGGGCCTCGTGAACCGAAATGCCTCCTAGGGATTTGATGGGGTAGAGGTAGAGGTTTTGAATAAGTAAGGATGACTGATTCATGACATAAAACTACAAGAAAAATGAATTTGAATACCTAGTTGGAAGTGGAGCCTTCCAAAAACAAGCTCCGCGTTAAGCATCCTTAGAAAAAAGTTGCTGACAGAAAGCAGGTCAAAAACAAGCCTGTTGTGACAATTGGTAAGCGATTGACCAATTCTCCGTGACAAAATCATGACAACCTGACACTAAATCAACTAAAATGGGAGATGGCATGAGCCTTGAATAGGGTGCTGTGTCTTTCAAAAAGAAAACAAACAAAACCAACATACACATGGGAAAAATTATAGGCATAGACTTGGGCACAACCAACTCCTGCGTAGCCGTAATGGAAGGTAACGAACCCGTAGTCATTCAAAACAGCGAAGGGAGAAGAACTACTCCTTCCATCGTCGCTTTTCTTGACAATGGAAACGGCGAACGTAAAGTAGGGGATCCTGCCAAAAGACAGGCAATTACCAACCCTGCCAACACCATCTCCTCCGTAAAGCGATTTATGGGGAAAAAATTCTCAGAAGTTTCTGCAGATAAAAAACACGCTTCTTATAAGGTAGAGCAAGGAACCAACGATACTGTGACCGTTAAAATCGGCGACCGCTCCTACACTCCACAGGAACTTTCAGCGATGATCCTTCAAAAAATGAAGAGCACTGCAGAAGATTTCTTAGGACAAACCGTGAGCGAAGCAGTCATCACCGTACCTGCCTATTTCAACGATGCAGAGCGTCAAGCAACCAAAGAAGCGGGACAAATCGCCGGTCTTGAAGTAAAGCGTATCATCAACGAACCTACAGCTGCTGCCCTTGCTTACGGCATGGACAAGAAAAACCAAGACATGAAGATTGCGGTCTATGACTTGGGAGGAGGAACCTTTGATATCTCTATCCTTGAACTAGGAGACGGCGTATTTGAAGTAAAGTCCACCAATGGCGACGTGCACTTGGGTGGAGATGATTTTGACCAGGTAATCATCGACTGGTTGGCATCTGAATTCCAGACTGAAGAGTCAATCGACTTGAGACAAGATCCAATGGCGCTACAGCGCTTGAAGGAAGCTGCAGAAAAAGCAAAAATCGAACTTTCTAGTTCATCTTCTACTGAAATCAACCTGCCCTACATCACTGCTACCCAAACGGGCCCCAAGCACTTAGTCCGAAACTTGAGTAGATCAAAGTTTGAGCAACTTTCTGAAACTTTGGTAAGACGGTCCATGGATCCTTGCATCAAGGCCTTAAAGGATGCTGGCATGACAGCGGCAGACATTGATGAAGTGATTTTGGTGGGTGGTTCTACCCGTATTCCAAAAATCCAGGAAGAAGTAGAGAAGTTCTTTGGCAAAAAGCCCTCCAAAGGAGTAAATCCTGACGAAGTAGTAGCTATCGGAGCGGCTATCCAAGGGGGAGTATTGACAGGTGAGGTGAAAGATGTACTTCTTCTAGACGTGACTCCACTTTCCCTAGGTATCGAAACCATGGGAGGAGTATTCACCAAGCTGATCGAATCCAACACGACCATTCCTACCAAAAAATCAGAGGTGTTTTCTACCGCTGCAGACAATCAGCCAGCCGTAGACTTACATATACTTCAGGGTGAGCGTCCAATGGCGAAGGACAACCGATCCATCGGTAGGTTCCAGTTGGCAGATATCCCACCAGCACCACGCGGGGTACCTCAGATTGAGGTGACTTTCGACATTGATGCCAACGGGATTTTGAACGTATCTGCAAAGGATAAGGGCACAGGCAAGGAGCAGAAAATTAAAATTGAAGCTTCTTCGGGACTGTCTCAAGATGACATCGAACGGATGAAGCGTGAAGCGGAATTGAATGCTTCTGCAGATAAAGCCGAAAAAGAAACCATCGAAAAGTTGAACCAAGCAGATAGCTTGATTTTCCAAACAGAGAAGCAACTCAAAGAATACGGAGACAAGCTTTCAGATGGCAACAAGTCAAACATCTCGGCCGCAGTTGAAGCATTGAAGACTGCCCATGGATCTAAAAACATGGAAGGTATCGACGCAGCGATGGCCAGCCTGAACAGTGCCTGGGAAGCGGCATCCACAGAAATGTATGCTGCTAGCCAGGGCGAAGGTGCTGGTGCAGAAGCCGGAGAGAACAATAGCACCACCGGTGAAGGGGTGTCTGATGTGGACTACGAAGAAGTGAGCGAAGATAAAAAATAAGTACTTAAAGCAGCGCCTGCTTGATACAGGTACTGCCTCATTTTAAGGGCCAAGAATCAAGATCTTTTCGTCGCGACTCTTGGCCTTTTCTTTCATTCAATCAGAAGCGCATGCAATTGACTGCAGACAATAAATTGAAAAAGCTAATCATTGTGGGAGACCGGGTTTTGATCCGATTAAAAAAGCCCCACGAAAAAACTGGGTCTGGGCTATATCTTCCTCCAGGAGTACAGGAGAAAGAAAAAGTACAGCAAGGATACATCATCAAGGCTGGTCCAGGTTATCCAATTCCGTTGCCTATGGAAGACCAGGAGCCCTGGATGGAGACAGAGGAAAAAACACGCTATGTGCCACTTCAGGCGAAAGAAGGAGATCTTGCTATCTTTTTACTCAATGGAGCACACGAAGTGGTCTACGAAGGTGAAAAGTACTTTATCGTCTCCCAAGGCGCAATTTTGATGCTGGAGCGAGAGCAAGAATTGTAGGTTATCTGTCCTAAAATTTGTTTGACGGGCGGATCATTTTAATGGAACCACCTTTTTCGGGGTCTCATGGACTTGGGTTCCTGGTAAACTGCTTTTGTAGCTACCTTCAATTCCTTTTGCTTTCCTGGTCTGGAATTTTTGGATCGAGGCCCTTTCGGAGGGGTCTGTTCTAGTACAACGAGGTTTGAAGCACCATTTTCAAAGCTTTTGCGGTGCGGAACTTTATTTTTAGCTCTGGGACTTTTCTCAGATAGCTCTCGGCTCTGCGTGGCAATAGTAATTTTTACCGCTTTAAATTTGCCAAAAAGTCCATTTTTTATTTGAGGACTTGAACTCATATCTTGCGCAAAACTCAAAGAGGTAAGGCATACTGCTACCAGAAAAAAACTAATTTTTTTCAAGGGATTATAATTGGGTTTATGGTTTATATACAGAAAATGAGAAGATTTTGTTTCCGATTAAGGATTTTTTCACCCTAAATTCTAATCAAAATGTAAAAAAAGCCGAGGCAATAATGCCTCGGCTTTTGTATTACTTTCCCTCACGATTAGAGAGAAATAGGAATTTACTATCCTTAAAATGAAATTACTGCAGCAAGAAGAAAGGATGCTAATCCTTTACTACCGTTGAGATCCCTGTTCACAAAAAACTCTTCCTTCATACTATCCACCCGAAGCTCAGGGATTAAAGTTAAATTTTTCCCAACTGTAATATTTCCAGAAATCGTCGCAGCAAAAACGCTTCCATCACCCTCCCCGTTCAGTCCTACAACACCCTCCAAACCCGAATTGAACACGGAGAAATACTCCCCTCTTAATCCAATACCAAAAGTATCTGACGGCTTTGCCTGTAGGTATCCGGCAAATGCATAAAATCCAGCTCCATCTCCTTGGATAGCTCGAACATCGGACTGAGTAAATTCCTCTCCTGCACCGGTAGTTTGGTAGGTGGTGTTTATTCCAGCATATACGCTGGGGCTGAGATCAAATCCTGTGGTCAAATCTATCTGGAAAGTTTTACCAAGGGAGGTTACTCCTGGAACCAAATCATCATCTACCGATAAACTTCCATCTTGGTCCCCATAGACTAGGTTCAAGTAGGTACTACCCGCTTCTGTAGCGTATGCAAGTTGCCCCCCAAGGGTATACGTTCCATTCAAATTAAACTCGGTCATGTCCGTAGGATTCATAATTGCTGCCAACAGGGACCAGTTGTCACTCAATTGAAAATTGGCCTTTATGCCCGTATGAGAGAATGGGCCATAAGAGAATTGGTAAGAAGTGGAATAATTAAAGTTGGCCGTCGGAGAAATCACCTCATAACCCAAGAAAGTATTGAAGTTACCCATGGTTAAAGTGACTTTGTCAGTCACATTCCAATAGGCGTATAGCTGATTCACCATTTGAGAACTTCCAGCTGCTCCTCCTCGATAAAGTGGTGAGCCAAAGACCGCATCCTCTCCTCTTGGGCCAAACACTAAGTCAATGACTGCGCCCACTTTTTTTCCTTCGTAATTAGCGATGATATTGGCCATGCCAAGTGAAAATCCAGGTAAATTCGCAAAAGAAGAGCCTGGTGCTTGAAGGTTATCTCCTTTATTTGGTGCATTCAGGTTGGTTCTGAAATAAGTATCCAGCGAACCAGAGAGAGTTAGTGTCCCTTCCTCATTTTGAGTTTCCTCTTCTTGACTGAATAAGGGATGTATGGAGACAAAGAAAAGACACAAAAGAACGATGATTTTAGTTTTCATTTTAAATTTGAAGGTTGGTGAATAATTAGGTTGACCAATAGGGATCCCCAGCCGGCTGAAAGAGAGTCGCATTTTTTTCTCCGGAGGGATCCTTTTTTATAGA
>JAURGC010000128.1 GCA_030833985.1 Algoriphagus sp.
GGATGGAGTTGATAGTAAGTTGTTATTGGAATTAGTTACACGAATAAAATCAAACAAGTGCTATTGACTAGGGTTAATAGAAAATGAATTCAAAAGGATTATATTTATTTCGGTAATCGAGGGAAGAAAATGCGCGGTACATTTAAATTCATCGGATTTATTTTTATCCTTTTTGGAGCTGCCTTCGATGTTTTAGCTCAAAATAACACTTTAGGAAAAGAGTTTTATTTCGGGTTTATGGAAAACCATGCTACTCCATTTTTACCGGCTACTGCCTCCATTCTAATCACTGCAGCAGAGAAAACTTCAGGGTATATTGAATACAACAATCAAAAAACTTTTTTCGACTTAGAAAAAGGGCAGCAGCACATTCAGAATTATGAGAATACGCTTTACAATGTGCTGCACTCCTCTTCAGGTTTGGTAGAAGAAAAAAGTATTTATGTGGCCACTACCGGTTTGGTGGCAGTTCATGCCTTTAACAAAAGGCAGGCTAGTGCTGATGGAACTGTAATATTGCCGGTCACAGCACTTGGTAAGGAATATTACATCACTTCCCATTACGATGAATTTGAACCTGGGCTAGACATTTCTCCATCAAACAAAAACTTTGAAAGCAGTCTATTGCTGGTTGCTGTAGCTGATGAAACAGAGGTTGAAATCAAAGCTACCGCTCGAGTAGATTTGAATGGCACTCCTGTGCCTGCCGTTGCGCCTATCCGAATCAAGCTCGATAAGGGGCAAACCTTTCAGCTTAAGGCAATAACGGGTGACCTGACAGGCACAAGGGTTCGCGTTGTGAATGGGCAAGCGGAAGATTGTAAAAATTTAGCGGTGTTTGGTGGAAATAAAATGACAAGCGCAGGTGATAATTGTGCCACTTCTGGGGATCATTTGTTTCAACAAGCCTTTCCCTTGCCTTCTTGGGGTAAATCCTATATTCATATCCCACTTGCGGATCGAACCTCTGGTGAACTAATTAAGGTTTTGGCTTCAGAAAATAACACAGAAGTAAAGCTAAACGGGATTTCAAAAGGCATACTGAATCGTGGAGCATTCTTCACTTTCGATTTCACTAAGGACGATTTAGTTTCCATTGAAACTAGTAAACCTACAGCAGTATCAATGATTGCAAAAAGTGGGAACTGTAACGATCAAAATGACACCTATTCTCGTTATGGAGACCCTTCTTTAGTTACTCTAAGCCCAGTGAATCAATTGATGAAGGAAATGGTATTTTCTTCAGTTCAAATAAATTGGATTCGAACACACTTGGTAAATATTTTAGTAAAAAAAGGTACGGCACAGCAAACCTACCTTAATGGTCAGCCTGTGGGAAGCCAATTTAAACCTGTTCCTTCCAATCCTAATTTTGAATATGCTCGCCTTGTTGTCGAGGAGGGGCCTAACCTGCTACAGAATTCTTCTGGATTTAATGCCATTGCATATGGCTCAGGAGCAGTGGAATCGTATGTATATGCGGTAGGAGCAAGTTTAGAACCGATTCAATTTGAAACGACCACTACCTATCCTTTTGAGGTAGTTGGGGATAAAGTGGCTTGTTTGGGATCTGAAGGTCGATGGACAATTCAAACCGAGAACATTGCATACCGAAATTTTAGTTGGGATTTTGGGGATGGCTCAGCGCTTCAAGAAGGGGTAGAGGCTTTGCATACATTTCAAAAACCTGGAAAATATCTAATTGCTGTCCTTGCATCTACAGGGGAAGAAGGCTGTGGGACTGAAGAGACTTTCCGGTTTGAGGTCTTTGTTGAAGCAGTTCTTGGCAAATTAAAAGGTCCGAGCAGTGTTTGTCCTAGATCAGAAGAAATAACTTATAGATTTGAATCCGAGGAGGCCTATGGGCAACTCCTTTGGGAGATTGAAGGAGGAACCTTACTCAGGCAAGAATCAGATCAGGCGACGGTACAATGGGATTCAGAGCGAACTTCAGGTATAATAGCTGCTACCCCTTACACTTCATCGGGTTGTCCTGGACAGCGAAAGGAACTTGCTGTAACTATTTCTGAGTCTCTTACGCCTGAAGCCCCAATGGGTAGTTCAGGAATTTGTGGTGGAGAATTACTGCTTTCTTACCAGGTACCGTATTCGTTAGCCAATAGGGATTACAGGTGGAGTGTAATTGGTGGTACACTGATTTCTGGGCAAGGGGAAGATCAAGTGCAAGTACTTTGGGATGCGAATGCACCTATTCGAGAACTTGTCTATGAAGAAAGTAGTGTAGACAATGGGGCTTGTATGGGTAGCTCATCCGTGTTGACAGTGGATATGTTTAGTCCTTTAGTTCTGGATTCTCCTCAAATTTCTACTCCTACTTGCGTAGGTGAAGCAAATGGGAGTATTCAAATACAACCAAGGGGAGGCTCGTCCAATTACACCTACCAATGGGCCCACGATGCAAGTCTTGATACAAATTCAGCAACAGGCCTTCCTGCAGGAATTTACATGGTCACAGTTTACGATGCTTCTGGATGTGATTTTATACAAATGGAAGTACGTTTGGAGGATCCGGAGCCACTTCAAATATTAGGTGATGTAGAACTTAAAGAAGTTTCCTGTTTTGAGGGTTCAGATGGACAAATTCGGTTGAATATTGTTGGGGGAAGTCCACCCTATACTGTTTCTGGCTTCGATACCCAGTGGGAGGCTCCGTATTTGACTGTTTTTGGATTTGCTGCTGGCAAATATCAACTTAGAATCCAGGATAGTAAGGGCTGTGTCATTCCTTTAGAAGTAGACATGATAGAGTCCATGGAAGTTGTGGTAGTTCCTGTGGAGATTCAGCCGGGATGTGAAGGAAGTTTAAATGGACAGCTTCAACTTGAAATTTCTGGTGGGAAAGCTCCCTATGAGGTAATTTGGGATAATGGTCTTGAGGGTTCGTTCATCACTGAATTGGCTCCCGGAGATTATTCCTTCACAGTGACTGATGCCTTGGGATGCATGGTAGTAGGGACCACTCGAGTAAGCCAAGCTGAGGCCAAGGTACGGATGCCTACCGGCTTTTTTCCAAGTGAGGGTGAATTTGGACCAATTTCTAATTGCCCGATCACATATGAACTCTTCATTTGGAACCGTTGGGGAGATTTGGTTTATAGGGGAGAAGGGCCTTGGGATGGTAAAAATAAGACTGTAAAAGCCCTAACCGGAACCTACTCGTATTTTTTACGCTACATTTATACCTTGGAAGGAGAAATTCAACAAGAAGAAAAATCAGGGATTTTTACACTGTTCCAATGAGGCAATTTTCAAGATCATAGAATAAATCTCTACTTTTAAGACTTAAATTTTTAGGCATAATGAAAAAAATTTTAATTACTGGCGGAGCAGGGTACATCGGTTCGCATACCGCAGTGGAGCTCTGGAATGCGGGAATGGAGCCAATTATTTTGGATGATTTTTCCAATTCACAAGTGGAGGTTTTGGATCGATTAGAAGAGATTACTGGGAAGCGATTTGTTTTTTATCGTGGCGATTGTTCCGATAAAACCTTGCTTCATGAAATAGCAAATGCGCATCAAATTCAAGGCGTAATACATTTTGCTGCTTTTAAAGCAGTAGGAGAGAGTACACAATCACCCTTAATTTATTATAAAAATAATGTAGGCTCCTTGGTTATTTTATTGGAGTTTATGCAGGAAAAGGGGATTAAGGATTTGGTTTTCTCATCATCCTGTACCGTTTATGGGCAGCCGGACGTCTTGCCTGTTACGGAAGCAACACCAAGGAAAGAGGCGGAAAGTCCCTATGGAAATACCAAAAAAATTGGAGAGGATATTCTTGTTGATTTTGTAAAAAGTAAAGCAGGAGTTCGTGTCGTCGCACTCCGCTATTTTAATCCAGTTGGAGCACATCCTAGTGCGAAAATTGGAGAGTTACCTATTGGTACACCTCAAAATTTGGTTCCATTTATTACACAAACAGCAGCTGGAATTCGAGAGAAACTTACCGTTTTTGGGAATGATTACGATACTCCGGATGGCAGTTGTATTCGAGATTACATTCATGTGGTAGATTTAGCAGATGCACATGTCAAAGCCTTACACTTCTTAACTGACCAACCACTTAATTTTTACGACGTATTTAATGTTGGCACAGGTAGAGGAAATACTGTGCTGGAGGTGATACATGCCTTTGAAGCAGTCAATAACCTTACCTTACCCTACGAGATTGGCCCTAGAAGGGCTGGAGATGTGGTGAAGACCTGGGCGGACACCAAAAAAATTAACCAGGTATTGGGTTGGTTTCCTGCCTACGATTTGGATGCCTGCATGCGAGATAGCTGGCGGTGGCAGCAATTTTTGATGAAGGGGTAACCAGATATTGGCTTTTTGGAATAAAAAAGGTGTTTCTTCCAATAGAATAAGTAGTCTTTCACAAACTTTTTAATTTATAGTTTTTCTTGAGGATGATCAAAGTTGCTACCCACTTAGGATGGATTAAACAGGAATTTTGAAAGCGGTCCTTTTAAAACAGTTGAATTAGGCTCAAGCGAATTTTTTCCGAAAAAATTAGCGAAAAGGAAATTTATAGTAATTCAGTTTGGTGTAAAAAAAAAGTCTTCTAAACCAGTGGCTTAGAAGACTTTTTGAACCTAGTTGAAAAAGGATTATTCCTTGGTAGAGTCTGGTTTTGGGGCAGTTATTTTTTTCACTTTATCTCCCTCTTTCAGTTGTTTGCTTACCACAAAATATGGACCTGAAATCACTTCATCTCCTTCTTTCAAACCAGAAATAATCTCTATGTTTTCATAGTCGGAAATCCCAGTTTTTACTTCTCGAATGGCTGCAACGCCATTTTCAGACACAAAAACAAGTTCTTTTACTCTGCCAGAATTTCCTGCTAGGCTATCTTTTTTATCCTCTCTCGTGGTAACTGCAGAAAGTGGGATAGAAATCGCATCGTTTTTTGAATTGGTTAAAATTTCAACAGAGGCAGTCATGCCAGGACGGAATGGATATTTGTTCCCTTCTTTTACCAAATCTTGGTAAGAATCATTCAAAATTCGAATTTTGACCTTGAATTCAGTAACGGCATCTGGAGAGGCTTTGGTATTGGCCGTATTGGCGATGCTGGTAACAATACCCTTAAATTTCTTTCCAGAAGCAGAATAGGCATCCACATCTATCAGTGTGGTATCCCCTAAAGACAGGCGAACGATGTCATTTTCGTTGACATCTACGCGAACTTCCATTTTGGATAAGTCTGCAATGGTCATCATTTCTGTACCTGCCATCTGTTGTGTACCTACCACTCGTTCGCCTTGCTCCACCTTTAAGCTGGATACAATGCCCGATACTGGGGAGTTTACATTGGTCAAACGAAGGTTTTCAGAAGCTTCATTTACTGAAGCTTGGGAGCTTTTCACAATAAATTCTGAAGCAATTACATTTTGTTTTGCTGCCTCCAAATCTTTTTGAGCTGAAATGTAGTTGGCTTGTGCCTGCTCAAAATCTGCATCGGAGATTGCTTTCTGTTGGTGTAAGGTGCGCTGACGCTTGAATTCCAATTCTGAACGAGTGAACTGGGCTTCAGCACGTTGTAGGTTGGCTCTAGATTGTGCCAAATTCGCCATTTGTTGATTTAGGTTGGCTTTGGTTCTGTCTAAAGCAGAGATAAAGTTGTCAGGTCGAATCTTTACAAGTAATCTTCCCATTTCAACAGAGTCACCCTCTTGTACATTCAACTCAATAATTTCACCAGCAACATCTGGGGAAAGCTTTACTTCAACTTCAGGTTGAATTTCTCCAGAGCTACTTACTTTTTCTACAATGGCGACTTTTTTGACCATTGAAAATTCAACTTCTGTTTCTCTAGCACCACCGATCCAGCCAGCAGAGCGGCCAATGATGGCAAATAATAGGATAACACCTACTGCACCGAGTAAGTAATAAAGGAGTTTGTTGGACTTTTTAGTAGCCATGGTTTAGTTTAGATTAATGGAGTTACCTAGGTAGAAATCTAGGACTTTGATTCTGAAAATATAGCTGTACTTCGCGTTCAATAGATCTGCTTGCGCATTAAACAAGTTGTTTTGGGCCACTTGAAAATCCACTGAATTGATGGCCCCTAAATTAAATCTTTGTTGCGCAATTCGAAAGGTTTCTTCCAGGCTCTTGACCCGCACCAAGGAGGCTTGGTAGGAAAGCTCTGAACTAAATGCTGAGTTATAGGCGGTTTCGATATCCTGACGCAGCCTATTTTTTTCCTCTGTCATAGATACTTCTGCTAATTGCTGTTGCACGCGTGCACGCTGTAAATTGGACTTGTTGCTGAATCTTGTAAACAGGGGAATACTCAAGTTGAGTGTTCCAGATTGGGAAAAGTTATTTTCTACCTGTGTCCGGAACGGGATGATTTCGGTTGATCCAAATACGAATGCTTGATCTACATAATTTGAAAAGGCGGATATCCCAGCATCAAGAGTAGGTAGAAATCCACCTTTTGCTATTCTTACGCCATATTCTGTACTTTTCAGATTGGCTTCGGCAGCTTTTATTTGAGGCATTAGGGAAACAGAAATCTCAAAAATCTCAGCAGGAGTGCCAGCGGTCAGGGCCTCTTTGGATACTTCATATTCCGGCTCGATCACCTCAAAACTTTCTGTGAATGGGATCTGAAGTGCCTGGGCTAATGCCAATTTGGCTTGTCGAAGCCCATTTTTTGCATTGATTACATTCAATTGGTTGGTTGCATTCTGAGATTGTAAATCCAATAAATCTGAATAAGGTAAGGAACCTACATCTACCAATTGCTGGGTTCGTCCCAACTGTTCGGCAGTGGTATTCAACTGATTTTCAGCAATTTTTACCTGTTCCC
>JAURGC010000068.1 GCA_030833985.1 Algoriphagus sp.
TTCTCAGTGGTGGAAGGAGAAGAAAGCAAAGGGCAAACTATCGCTTTAATGGGTGCAGGAATGGTCGGATCCCTGGTTTATACTTTTTCCGATAGTTTTTGGTTTTCTGCGGTAGAAGCAGAGGTATATGCCATGTCTTCCTTTTTCACCGCTATTGTTATTTGGGCATTTTTGAAATGGGATGTGATCAAAGATCCCAAAGAGGAAAATAGATGGTTGGTCTTTATAGCCTATTTGGTGGGCCTTTCGATAGGGGTTCACTTATTAAACTTAGTAACTCTCCCTGGCTTAGCTTTAATCTATTATTTTAAAAAGTACCCAAAACCCAATCTTAAAGGGGGAATTATTGCTATGTTTTTAGGGGGTGTAGCCTTAATCTGTATCAATAACCTCATCATTCCTGGTCTTCCAAGCCTAGCCGGATCAATGGAAATTTGGATGGTCAACTCGTTGGGATTGCCCTTCGGATCAGGTATCATTATTTTTATACTACTTTTTGTAAGTGCATTACTGCTTGCTTTTCGGATTTCAATCCAACGAGAACTAGTCGTTTTCAATACCATTTTACTTTCTCTCACATTTATTCTAATCGGCTATGGGAGCTATGCACTGATAGTAGTACGGGCCAATCAAGACCCTATCATCAATGAAAATGCGCCAAAGGATATCATTAGCTATGTCTCCTACCTTAAACGAGAGCAATATGGCTACCGCCCACTTCTCCATGGACAATACTTTACGGCTACTTTGGTAGACCAAGAAGAGGGCGATCCAATCTACATGAAAGGGGAAAATTCGTACGAGATTGTAGATTATGACCTAAAGAATACCTATGACCCGGTAAAAACAACCATTCTACCTCGTATTTATTCTACCCAAGAAAGTCACAAGCGAATTTATCGTTCCAAATTAGGCTTGAGAGAAGGGCAAGAACCCACTTTTGGGGACAACTTGTATTTTATGTTTAGCCATCAGCTTGGTCACATGTACTGGCGTTACTTCCTGTGGAACTTTTCCGGAAGAGAAAGTGACTTTTCTGATGCAAACTGGCTAGGACTTGGCGATGCCTTTTCAGATATTTATCCTGATTATATCAAAGAAAACAAAGGGCATAATAATTACCTGATGCTGCCTTTGATCCTAGGTTTGGTCGGATTTTTCTTCCAAGCAAAGAAAGACCAAAAGTACTTTTATGTCAATCTTATCCTCTTTTTGATGATGGGAGTAGTGTTGGTACTTTACCTTAACTCCCCTCCCATCGAACCGCGAGAGCGGGATTACATCTACGTAGGTAGTTTCTATGCCTTTGCGATTTGGATTGGGCTAGGAGCATTAGCCTTGGCGCACGGTCTCAACAAATTCACTAAAAACTTGGGTACGGCAGGATTGGCCGCAACCCTAATGACCTTGCCTATTGCTGGATTAATGGCTGCTGAAAATTGGGATGATCACAATCGAAAAGGGAGGTATTTTTCTGTAGATGCAGCTCGTAATTTCCTAGCCTCTTGTGCGCCAAATGCCATTCTTTTTACGGGGGGGGATAACGACACCTTCCCACTCTGGTATGTACAGGAAGTAGAAAACTTCAGAACAGATGTTCGGGTAATTGTCTTGAGTTATTTTGATACCGACTGGTATGTAGAACAGATGACAAGACAAACCAATGACTCAAAGCCACTACCCTTTTCCTTGTCCCCGGATCGTTACCAAAAAGGAACCAATGACGTCCTTTATGTCATGGAACGTGAAGGTTTAAATGCAATTTCTGCCAAGGAATATCTCAAATTAATTAATAGCGGATCGGAATTACTTCAGATGAAAACTTCGGGTAAAAGTGTGGTGAATATGGTCCCATCCCGCAATTTGATTTTAGAAGTAGACAGTAGCTTTCGTGCTAATGATGAAATCGTTCCACCTCAATTTAAAGACTTATTTGTTCCTCAACTAAATCTTCAAGTAGGCGGTAATTATGTGACCAAAGGAACCTTGATGTTGTTGGATTTGATTGTAAGTAACAATTGGGAAAGACCTATTTATTTTAACAACACCTCCCTTTCGACTGTTGGACTCAATATCAACGAACATGTGGTCATGGAAGGATTGACCTATCGCTTGTTGCCAATCCAAAAACCCAATCCCCAACGTGAGGAATTAGTAAACACAGATTTAGCCCTAAAAAATTACATGGAAAATTTTGCCTTCCGAGGTATGAATGATTCCAACGTCTATTTGGATGAAGAATACAGAAGATTTACTTCAAACCATCGAAGCGCATTAAATTCTATTGCTTTGGCCTTGCTTGATGAAAACAGAATGGAAGATGCCGCCAAACTACTCAATTTTGGTTTAGCAACTATTCCAGACAAGGCAGTACCTTATGATTTGAGTAGTGGGCAGTCTGTTCCCCTATTTTTTGAGGTAGGCGAAGATGAAAAAGCGCTAGAAATAATAGAGAAAATTTCTAAGCGTGCTCTGGATAGGATTGAATTCAATACAAAAACTAACCGTGGCTACGATCGAGACATGCTAGTGGCTATTGAAATGATTAAATATTTTATACCTCTTTTAGAAGAAAGAGGCTATCAAGAAAAAGGGGGAGCGCTGAAAGAAAGACTAGAAAAATGGATTGGAAATGAAAGTGAGGAACCAAGCACTATTCGAAGAAGGTAATTGACGAAAATGGTGAACGGCTTACAGACCAGGGTTCATGGCAGACTTCATTTAAATTCAGCCCTTATCTTATTTGGTTAGGAGTGCTTTAGCGATGTTTTATTAAAAAGGCCAGCAGAATTAATTCTGTTGGCCTTTTTTCGTGTAACGCCCTACCTACTCGCAAAAATCAACTTTTGATTAATCGCCTTAAAAGCAAAAAGAACAAAGTTTGAAGTTCAATTACCTAAGCAGTCGACTGTTGTCTGTTAGCAATTTAAATTATTTCTTCCAAAGGATATAAAACAAGTCTAGTCCATCTTTAGGGTCGTCTACAAGAAGGTAATCCTCGTGGGAAATCGCAACAACCGTGGCCCTTTGTGCTCTATGCAGTCGATTTCGATTGACCCGATTCAAAAATTCATACGGCCATCTCAAAACAGAATTGGGGAGTTTGTGCTGTAAATCCAGCACATCAAAGCGCATTATTTTTTGAACAGATTTGCGATTTGCTTCGTGATAGGCCCATACGGTTTCATTCCCTCCTATCCCCATGGGGTCAATACGATCAAAAATAGGGTTGGCCAAATCAATCAATTGCTGCGGCACATATTCCCGCTCATGCCAAGGATTTCGAGATAGGGTGTGGGTATTGTTTGGAGTAGAAATAATGGCTTTACCACCAGGCTTTAACATTCGGTAGATCTCCTGAAGAAAAAGCTGATCCTGCTTTATATGTTCAATCACTTGAAAACTCACGATTGTATCGAAAGTCTCATCACCTAAACTGGTAAATGGAGGAATAACTGCCTGCTTAAAGGAAACATCTGGATATTTTTTTTGAAGGTTTTGGATCACTTCATGGATTTTATCCAACCCTAAATAGGAATCTGCAAGAGGAACTAATTCAGCAACACCTCTCCCTTCGCCACAGCCAATCTCTAGCAAATCACCAGTGATCCAAGGCTTAGCAGCAATGTAGGCTTTTATCAACCTTTGGTGAATAGGATTATCACTAATCAACTTATCAGATGCGATTTCCGTTGTATAGGTAGCCATTATAAATTTTAGTATTTTGGCAAAAGTAAGGCTTATTTTTAAATCCTGAGAACTAAAAACAATGAATCAAAAGTACTTCAAGCAGCTTTTTCTATTCTGTTTTATAATTACACTTTCCTTCACTTCTGTAGCTCAAACTACCTTAAGTTCAACAGATCAATCTCTTCGTTATTCTTTGTATGCGCGACTCGGATTAAAAATTATCCCTGTAAAGCTTTCAGAAAGCAGCTATAAACTCCAATTTGTGGTCGAAAAAATTGAAGAGGATGCTAGATTGGATACCTATCAGTTCAGTTACCTAATTTTAAACTCCTACGATAAAGAAATTGAATCAGCAAAAAAAATTAAATTCAGTGCCTCTGATTTAATTTTTTCTACGGAAAGGCATTGGCTTTTTGAAAAAACTATCGAAGTGGTTCAAGACCAAGAGACTGTTATAGCCTTTTTTGAGGCGATTGATACCCGACAGCAAGATGCATACACCAGCCATTTAGACTTAAAAAGCCCTTTTGTTTTTGATCAACCTAGTTTTGGATATTATTACGCGAATGAAGTTCCCTTTGATCAAAATTACCTAACAGAAGGTCAATCTTTGCTCTTTAAGAGTGGCAAAGGCCCCACCCTCTTCTCTTACTTTTATCCCAGCCCATTTCCGATTCCCTTTCCCCCCATGGAGAGCCGATTGGCAGAAGTACCAAAAGAAGTAGCTGTTGAAAACAGAGGTGATTTTTTGGAGAATATACCAAAAACATTAACTGACGAAGGATATTACTTTTTTCAAAACGATAGCAATGCAAAAACAGGCCTACTTTTACGGACTGTACATGATGCCTTTCCAAAGGTAAAAGACTGGGAAGAGATGGTGGAAATGGTTACGTACATTTCCACCAAGAAAGAACACGAAACATTACTTTTAGCTCAGGACAAAAAAAAGGCTCTAGATGCCTATTGGTACAATTTGACTCGAAATGAAGAAGTAGCGAAGGACTTAATCCGAAATTACTTTAAGATGGTGGAATTTGCCAACATCCTGTTTACTGACTTTAAAGAAGGCTGGAAAACGGATCGAGGCATGGTTTATATCGTAATGGGCCCACCACAGGAAGTGAATTTTTATGAGGATCGGGAAGTTTGGTCTTATGCGGGGATAGACAACACTTCCAAAATTAGGTTTACCTTTACACGGGTTAAAACAATTCTTAGCCCACATTTCTATACCCTAAACCGATCAAGAGCCTACCAGCCAATTTGGTTTAAAAATATTTCACAATGGAGAAGCGGAAGGATGGCTTTCTAATCGATAAAGGAGCCTTCGACAAAGATTTTATTTTTGGAACCAGAGCAGTAATGGAATCTATCCATTCAGGTAAGGAAATAGACAAAATACTCGTACAAAAGGAGCTCAATAATGATCTAATCAAAGAACTACTTCAACTTTGCAAGGCAGAACACATTCCTGTAGTGCGCGTGCCCGATGCAAAGTTGAACAGAATTACACGTAAAAATCACCAAGGAGTAATTGCGCAAATGTCCACGATTGCCTATGCCTCTTTAGACAATGTGATTGATCAATGCTACGCAGTAGGCAAAGCTCCACTAATTTTGGTTTTGGATCACTTGACTGATGTTCGCAATTTTGGAGCCATCGCCCGCACTGCAGAATGTGCAGGGGTGGACGCCATCGTAATTCCTGAAAAAGGAAGCGCACAAATTAATTCTGATGCTGTAAAGACCTCAGCGGGAGCTTTAAATTTTATTCCAGTAGCGCGTGTAAAAAACTTATTTTATACCTGTCGAGATTTACAAAAAATGGGATTATCCCTGATTGCAATCACTGAGAAAACTGAAAAACCCATGTACGATGGGGATTTTGTATCACCCGTCGCATTGATCATGGGGTCCGAAGAAGATGGAATCTCTCAAGAAATAATGGGTATGGTTGATGATAAAGTCAAAATCCCCTTAGCTGGAAATATCGAAAGTTTAAATGTCTCTGTGTCAGCTGGAGTAGCAATTTACGAGGCCCTAAGGCAACGAAAAAAATAAAAAAAGAGGATTTCAAATGAAATCCTCTCCTTTTTTCTTCGCCTGGGCAACAAAATCTCGAAACCGATTTTCTTCTCCTAGTTTACAAATCAATAAAACATTTCCAGATTCATTAATCAAAAAGTTTTCCATCCCTTGTACGACTACAAGTCTTTCACTATCTGTTTTAATCAAACAATTTTTAGTATCGAAAAGTAGTGCATTGGCTTCCACCACATTATTGTCCTCATCCTTATCTCGAAGCTCGTGAAGACTTTGCCATGAACCGATATCCGACCATCCAAAATCCCCCAGAACCATGTACACTTGATCTGATTTTTCCATAATTCCGTAGTCAATGGAAACATTTTTTAAAGTAGCGTAAACAGTCAAAATAAAATCAGATTCCAAATCACTGCCCAACTTACCTTTACCTTCTTCAAAGGCATCTGCAAGATCAGGCATATGGTTTTTAAAAGCTTCGATCAAACTACTTACCTTCCAAACAAAGAGACCTGAATTCCAAACAAAATCTCCACTTTCCAAAAAAGCAGCAGCAAGTTTGGCATTAGGCTTTTCAGTGAAAGTCTTTACCTTAAAAACCTGTGTATCAACTGAAGCAGGTAAGAATTGAATGTAACCATATCCTGTTTCAGGCCTATTCGGTTTAATTCCAATAGTAAGCAATCTATTTGGTTCTTGAGCAGCGGAAATTGCTGCAACTAAAGTTTGAAGAAACCTTCCTTCTTGCAGAATGAGGTGATCTGCCGGAGCCACAATCATTGTTGCATTTGAATCGATACAAGCGATTTTATAGGAAGCATAGGCCAAGCAAGCAGCAGTATTTTTTCGAAGAGGCTCTGCTAAAATCTGATTTTCTTGCAATTCGGGTAATTGCTCCCGGACCAAATGAACATGTGATTGATTGGTGACTACAAAAAATTGTTCCGGCTTAGCTAGCTCAAGAAACCGGTCAAAAGTCATTTGAAGGAGCGTTCTTCCCGTTCCCAATACATCCAAAAATTGTTTGGGCCTACTATTTTTACTATAAGGCCAAAAGCGGGAGCCTATTCCTCCAGCCATGATTACAATATAGGGTTGGTCCTTCATAGTAGCTTAAACAATTCCCTCCTTCATCAAATCATGAATATGCACAAATCCAGCGATTTTTTTACCATCTAGCACCACCAATTGTGTAATATTATGCCCCTTCATTAAGGCAAAAGCAGCAGTTGCATACTCCTCAATACCAATGGATTTTGGATTTACAGACATGATTGAATCTGCTCTAAACTCTTGAATATCAAGTGTTCGCTGAAGCATTCGACGTAAATCTCCGTCCGTGATTATTCCTTTAAGTTCTCCCTTAGCATTGACCACTGCTGTAGCCCCCAACCGTTTACTTGTAATCTCTACAATGACTTCTGCTACGCTAGCCTGCTCCTGAACAAGTGGAATCTCAGAGGTAGAAAGTAGGTCCCCTACTCTCAAGTAGAGTTGCTTTCCTAAAGTTCCCCCAGGATGAAAACGAGCAAAGTCTGCAGAAGAAAATCCACGTGCTTCCAAAAGGCAAATCGCTAATGCGTCCCCAAGTGCCAAATGTGCAGTGGTACTTGTCGTCGGGGTCAAATTATGCGGACACGCTTCTTCCTTTATTGTCGCGTCCAATACATAATGCGCCTGTTCGGCCAAATAAGACTGCCTATTAGAAACAAGTGCAACTACCTTTACGCCTAAATCTTTCACCAAAGGCAAGAGTACTTTGATCTCAGCTGTATTTCCTGATTTAGAAATAAATAAAACAGTATCCTCTTGTTGCACCATTCCCAAGTCACCATGAATCGCATCTGCAGCATGCATAAAAAGTGATGGGGTACCGGTAGAATTGAGTGTGGCAACCAATTTATTCGCTATCCAAGCACTTTTTCCAACTCCTGTAATGACCAACCTCCCATTGGAATGCAAAAGGTGGGTTACGCAATCCTCAAAATCTTGATTTAAAAAACCAACAAGACCAGAAATAGCTTCGGATTCATTTAATAGAACCCGTTCTGCGATGTTTCTAATATTTTTAGCTAACTTCAAATTTACCTGCGTTAATCATTAGTTTTGTACAAAGGTATAAAAGTAATCGTTCAATCTGTTGCTCGGATTGACCTCACCCTCAAAGCCCTTTCTTCGAGTGGAAGAAAATGTTAAGTCAGAATTAAAAAAAATCTTCGGATTTAGCCATTTCCGTGGAAATCAGGAGCTTATTGTTGATAATTTACTCAACAACAGGAACACATTCGTCATCATGCCTACTGGGGCTGGAAAATCATTGTGTTACCAACTTCCTGCAGTTGTTCGTGAAGGCACTGCAATAGTGATTTCACCGCTTATTGCATTAATGAAAAATCAGGTAGATCAATTGAATGCAATCGGTATTAACGCCCATTTTTTAAATTCAACACTTACCAAAACAGAAGCTACAAAAGTTAAGAACGAGGTTTTGAAAAAAATCACCAAATTACTTTATGTAGCCCCAGAATCGTTAACTAAGGAAGAAAATATACTCTTTTTGAAGGAGGCACACTTAAGTTTTGTAGCAATAGACGAAGCCCACTGTATTTCTGAGTGGGGCCATGATTTCAGGCCTGAATACCGAAAAATAAAATCTATTGTAGCACAGATAGCTCCCCATTTGCCCATCATTGCGCTTACCGCTACAGCCACACCAAAAGTGCAGCAGGATATTCAGCGCAACTTACAAATGGAGGAAGCGGATTTATTCAAATCTTCGTTTAATCGAACAAATTTGTACTACGAGGTCCGCCCTAAGGTGAAAAATGAATCCAAAAAAGTACTCATAAAATTCATCAAACAACATAAGGGGAAGTCGGGTATCATCTATTGTTTGAGTAGAAAAAAAGTAGAAGAAATTGCTGAATTTCTTAAGGTCAATCAAATCAATGCTGCCCCCTACCATGCTGGCCTAGATTCTGCAATTCGGATAAAGACGCAAGACGATTTCCTTAACGAAGAATTAGACGTGATCGTTGCCACCATTGCTTTTGGAATGGGTATTGATAAGCCGGATGTTCGGTATGTAATCCATTACGATGTTCCAAAATCACTAGAAGGGTATTACCAAGAAACAGGGAGAGCAGGAAGAGACGGACTTGAAGGCCATTGTTTGATGTTTTATCGGTACGAGGACATCGTCAAACTTGATAAATTCAACAAGGATAAGGCAGTTACTGAGCGGGAAAATGCTAAAATCTTGTTGCAAGAAATGTCTGCTTATTCAGAAACAGGCGTATGCAGAAGGAAATTTATTCTCAATTATTTTGGAGAAATTCTCGAAAAAGATTGTGGGTTTTGTGACAATTGCAAACGAGATCGAGAAACTTTTGAAGGAGTAAATGACCTAACTACTGTGCTCGAAGCGGTCAAACAAACACAAGGACGTTTTGGGATTAACCATCTTGTAAAAGTAATCCTTGGAGAAAAGGACGATTATATCAGTAGTTACCAACACGATAGTTTACCTGTATTTGGTAAGGGAAAAGGTGAAAGTGATAGACATTGGACATCTGTAATCCGTCAGGCAATGATCGTCGCCTTGTTGGAAAAGGATATTGAAAATTATGGCCATTTAAAGTTAACCCCCAAGGGCATTCACTACCTAGATGACCCTTACTTGGTAGAATTATACCGGGACCAAGATTTTGAAAAATTGGGACAAAGCGAAGTAGAAGAAGAACAGCTTCATACCGCCCAGGCCTACGATGAAAAGCTATTTGAATTACTGAAGGCCGAGCGCAAACGGGTTGCAAAATCCAAGGGGCTTCCACCCTATGTAATATTTCAAGATCCTTCCTTGGAGGAAATGGCAACTATATATCCAACAACTGAGGAAGAACTCTCCCAAATCAATGGAGTTGGCATGGGTAAAGTAGCCAAATTTGGCACATCTTTTCTCCAAGTGATCCAAAACTATGTCACTGAAAATGAAATTGAAACTGCTGCAGAGGTACTTATTAAAACCTCAGGCACACGCTCCAAAGTAAAAATCTCCATCATTCAGCAAATCGATCGGAAAATTAACTTGGAAGAAATAGCTCAAAATCTGAACCTATCTTTGATAGATTTGCTTCAAGAAATTGAACAAATAACCTACAGTGGAACCAAATTAAATATTGATTATTACATCCACCGTATCATGGATGACGACCGGGAAGACATCCTTTTGGACTATTTCATGCATGCGGAAACAGATCACATTAAAGATGCATTGGATGAACTTGAAGGAGAAGATTTCACGGAAGAGGAACTTCGTGTTTACCGAATCAAGTTTATTTCCGAGCATGCCAATTAACACAACTTTGAGTACATGAAAATACTTTTATTAGGTAGTGGAGGAAGGGAGCATGCGTTTGCGTGGAAAATAGTTCAAAGCCCTAATTGCAGTCACCTTTTCGTGGCACCGGGGAACCCTGGTACTGCGAAAATCGCTACGAATATTCCACTTGGTATAACAGACTTTGTGGGTATTCATGATTTCATTTGTAAAGAAACCATCGAGTTAGTAGTGATTGGTCCAGAAGAACCCTTAGTAAAAGGTTTAGTAGATTACTTACATAATCAAAAAGGGACGGAAAACATTCCGATTGTCGGGCCCTCCCAACTTGGAGCAACTTTGGAAGGTAGCAAAGATTTTTCAAAGCAATTTATGCTTCGAAATGGGGTGCCCACTGCAGCTTATGCCACTTTTCATGCGAATCAATTGGAAGAAGGACTCGCTTATTTAGAAAAACAATCTTTGCCTATTGTATTGAAAGCAGATGGTCTAGCAGCTGGCAAAGGAGTTTTGATTTGTGAAAGTTTGGAAGATGCCAAACTTTCCTTGAAAGAAATGCTCGTAGATGCAAAATTTGGTGAAGCTTCCTCCAAAGTGGTGGTAGAAGAGTTCTTAACCGGGATTGAACTTTCCCTATTTGTGGCTACAGACGGAGTGAATTATAAAATTTTACCTGAGGCCAAGGACTACAAGCGAATTGGCGAAGGGGATACAGGATTGAATACAGGTGGAATGGGAGCAGTAAGCCCAGTACCCTTTGCAGATGCAGCCTTTTTAGCAAAGGTGGAAGAACGCATTGTGCGGCCTACTATTGCCGGTTTAGAAAAGGAAGGAATCGACTACAAAGGATTTTTATTTATAGGCCTAATGAATAACCAAGGAGATCCATACGTCATCGAGTACAATGTCCGGATGGGAGATCCAGAAACAGAAGCCGTACTGCCTCGAATTGAAAGCGATTTTGTAGATTTGTTAGTAGGAATTGCAGGAGGAGATTTGGCTAATTATACCCTAAAAACATCTCCAAAAACATGCACTACAGTAGTGATGGTCAGTGGAGGATACCCAGAGTCCTATGCCAAAGGCTTTCCAATCACAATTCCTGAAAAGACGAAAAACAGTGTTGTTTTCCACGCTGGTACATCTCAAGATGAATCTGGCATACTTTCAAATCAGGGAGGTAGAGTACTTGCAATCACTGGGGTAGCAGCTACTTTGGAAGAATCTTTAGCGTCTGCCTATGCAACAGTGGCAGAAATCTCCTGGGAGAAGGCCTTTTTTAGAAGAGACATAGGTCAAGATATTTTACGATTAAAAAATAACTAAGTAATTAAGGAGGCGAAAGCCCTATAGATAAATAAATATGTCTGGATGTAGTTCATGTGGGACCACTACAAGTGGAACAGGAGGTTGTCAAAATAACGGCTCCTGTGGAACGAGCGATTGTAATAAAATGAATTCCTTTGATTGGTTGACCCAAATGGGTATACCTCAATTAGATACCTTTGATATTGTTGAAGTCAAATTCAAAGGAGGTAGAAAAGAATACTTTAGAAACGTAGATTATTTGACACTCAATACAGGAGATCCAGTGGTAGTGGATGTTCCAAGTGGGCACCATATAGGTTACATTTCTTTGCAAGGCGAGTTGGTACGGCTACAAATGCAAAAGCGAAAAATAAGGAATGACGACTCCATTACTCGGATTTACCGGATAGCTACGCAAAAGGATATAGAAAAATGGGAGGAGGCTAAGGCTCGAGAAATCCCCACTTTATACCGCTGCAAGCAAATTGTGGACGAATATGGTCTAAAGATGAAGATGTCTGATGTGGAATTTCAAGCAGACAACTCAAAAGCTACTTTTTATTATTCTGCAGAAGACAGAATCGATTTTAGAGAATTGATCAAATCCCTAGCAGGAGAGTTTAAAGTTCGCGTAGAAATGCGTCAAATCAGCCTTCGCCAAGAAGCAGGTAGATTAGGAGGCATTGGTGTATGTGGAAGAGAACTCTGCTGCTCCACTTGGCTGGTAGATTTTAAAAATGTAACTACCTCAGCGGCGAGATACCAAAACCTATCGCTAAATCCTGGAAAACTAAGTGGTCAATGTGGGCGATTAAAATGTTGTCTCAACTACGAGTTGGACACCTATATGGAAGCCATCAAGGATATTCCACAAGTTGAAAAACCTTTGTTGACAGAACAGGGTCCCGCTAAGTTGCAAAAAACAGACATTTTCAGAAAGTTGATGTGGTTCAATTACAATCATGACAACGATTGGATTAGCATCAGCTGTGAACGAGTACGTGAAATTCAAGCATTAAACGAGCAAGGCCTAAAGGTATTTAACCTTCAAGTGGACCATTCTTCAGGAGTAGAAGATTTGGCTGCTCAAAGCACACGAGAATTGGAATTACTAGATAAGAAATTTTCCAAAAAGAAAAAGAAGCGGCCTACAGATGGAAATGGGTTCCGCGTGAATCAAAGTCAGGGCCCAAGACCTGAGTCAAGAACGCCAAAACCTGCTGACCAGTCTAACTCGATGGCTGCTCCAGGACAAGTGAGACCTGAGGAAGGAAATCAATCCCCTAGACAGGAGGATAAACGTCGTAAAAACAGAAATAGATCACGCTCTAACTCAAATCAAGGGCCTGCAACAGCAATGCCCAAAGCGGACTCATCTACTCCTAAACCAGTTGAAAAGCCTCAGGAAGGGCAGCGGAGATTTCCACCACGAATCAATCAAGGGCCTAGTGGCAACCAAGGGAATGAGTAAGCGCTTTCAACAAACTCTTCTTGCATTGGTAATGATGCTTAGTTCGTGCAGCAAGGATCGTATGTTTGAAGAATACCATTCTTTTGAAACCTCAACCTGGGAAGAAAGTGATTCTGTTAAATTTGACCTTTCTTCCTTAGATTCCCTGAAGGGGAAAGCCATGATTGGGGTTCGATACACCGAAGACTATCCATTTTCAAATTGCTACATCAAGATTATCTGTATAGATTCTAGCAGGGTGGTATTGTTGGATAGCTTGTGGAATGTCCCCATTTTTGATTCCCAAACAGGGAAACCGATTGGTGATGGATTTGGAAACACTTTTACCATCTACGACACCCTACCCTTCTCCTTGCCTGCTCGCACTGAAAAAGTAGTCTTACTACACTACATGCGTCAATCTGAAGTAGCGGGAATTGAAGCGGTAGGTTTTAAAGTAATCAAGCCTTAAGAGTTACTAGTAGCCTATTTTTTCAACAATGGAAATTCGGAAAATCTAAGGAGTTATTACGTTCAGTAAAAGCATGCCTTAGAAAGTATATGAATTGACAATCAAGGAATTACTTAGATTTTATAGAAAGAGGAATTTGTTTATTTCCATGCCCTTGTAAAAATCTTTTCATTTGGCTTATATTTGCATCACTTTAGCGACAAAGAATGATCTTTGTTAAAGCTAAGCCGGATTAGAGAGTTGGGTGAGTGGCTGAAACCAACAGTTTGCTAAACTGTCGTACGGGTTATACTGTACCGGGGGTTCGAATCCCCCACTCTCTGCAAAAAAACACCCCCTAAATGGGTGTTTTTTTTTGCCAATAGCACTGTTTTAATTAGCTAATTAATTCAATTTTTCTAGGGGAAACACGGCAGGAAAAAAAGTCTTAACTAATGCTTCATTAGGCAATGAATAACTCTTTTCAGAAGAGGTCACTGTTAAACTAGACATCCAATAATAATAGTGCAGTGAGGTTTGTTCTGTGTAACCACTAATTTTTTCCAACATTTTATTGAAAGAGGGACTGGTACTTGGCAATTTGCCACTTGAGACCACTGATTGTGGGCTTATTTTTGAATAACCTTCTCCAGGAAAATTACTAGCCTTATTTTCCAAAATTATTTTGAGTAACTTAAGATTAGATTCATTCGGAAA
>JAURGC010000028.1 GCA_030833985.1 Algoriphagus sp.
GCCAGTTCATGCCTTTACCTTACAGCAATACAAGAAATTTCCACCTGTACATTTTTGGGGAGTTTGCTTACCTCCACCGTCTCCCGAGCAGGGGGATCGGCTTTGAAGTACTGCCCATAAGCCTCGTTGATGGTACCAAAATGGCCCATATCTCGGATAAAAATCGTGCATTTAGCCACATTTGCAAACCCAAAACCAGCAGCCCTCAGGATGGCTTCCATGTTTTTCATGACCGCATGCGTTTCTTCCGTAATGTTTTCATTGATCAGCTCGCCTGTCTCTGGATCTAGGGCGATTTGACCCGATACATAGAGGGTATCGCCTGCAAGTACCGCTTGAGAATAAGGCCCAATTGGGGCGGGAGCTTCAGGGGTGAAAATGATTGTTTTGGACATTTTATTGGGATTTGTAATGATTGATTTTTAAAAGAAATACAGTCAAAATACAATGGAAATAAATCGAGCCTGCCTTCCGCAGGCAGGCAGGCTCATTGAAATACTATTTACCACGTATTTCAAACTATTTCATGGAGCGGCCCGCCGCGGTGGGTTTTTCAACCCTGTTTCCATCGTACTTCGTTCGTACTTTATACTTACTACTTGCTACTTTCTTCGCTTCCTCCCAGTATACATCCATTTCCGCCAAACTCATCTCGTTTAGATTTTTGCCTGCAGCTTTGGCTGCTTGCTCCAAGTACTGAAATCGCGAGATGAACTTGATGTTGGTACGCTCTAAGGCCTCCTCTGGGTTGATGTCAATAAATCGTGCATAGTTGATCAATGAAAAAAGCAGGTCTCCAAACTCTGCCGTCGCCTTTTCTTGATCGATTTTCTTTTCCGAAGCCACTTGGAATTCTGCCTCAAACTCACCCATTTCTTCTTTCACCTTTTCCCAAACCTGCTCAGGCTCGTCCCAGTCAAATCCCACTCCTCGTGCCTTTTCCTGTATCCGCATGGCCTTGATGAGGGCCGGTAAACTTTTGGGCACTCCACCAAGAACCGAGACATTCCCCTTCTCGGTCAACTTGATTTTCTCCCAATTTTGCTTGACTGCCTCCTCATCCTGCGCCACTGTATCCCCATAGATGTGTGGGTGTCGACGGATGAGCTTTTCACAAAGTGAATCAATCACCGTGCAGATGTCGTAGCAACCTTGCTCCGAACCGATTTTGGCATAAAAGACCAGGTGCAAAAGCAGGTCCCCCACTTCTTTTTTTATTTCTTCAGCATCTCCTTGCAAGATGGCATCTGAAAGTTCAAAGGTCTCCTCAATGGTTAAGTGACGCAAACTTTCGGTAGTCTGCTTCTTGTCCCAAGGACATTGCGCTCGCAATTCATCCATAATAGTCAATAAGCGATCAAAGGCTGCCAATTGTTCGGCTCGAGAACTCAAGTTGGACATGTTGTAGGAAACTATGCTATACGTGTAAACGTTTTCAAAGTAAAACATTAAATTTGCGCAAAATTATCCGGTATGGCAACTTTCTTGATCACACTAGGTTTCATCGCCCTTTTCTTTGTTTTAATGTCTGTAAGACTGATTTTTCTAAAAAATGGGGAATTCAAAGGAACCTGCGCCTCACAAAGTCCTTTTCTGAATAAAGAGGGAGTGACTTGCGGCCTGTGTGGAAAGACGGTGGATGCAACCAGCAACTGTGCCAATCCAGACAATGAGGTGGATAAGGTGATGGCCAAATTCAAGTAATCTTTTAGAGTATAGCCAACTATTTTTAACATACAAAACTACTATTCGTGTCACTAATTAAATCTATCTCTGGTATTCGAGGCACCATCGGTGGCAAGCCAGGTGAAGGCCTAACCCCTATTGATGTAGTCAAATTTACCGCTGCATACGGTACTTGGGTGATCGAGCAAACAGGAAACCCCAAGGTAGTGATCGGCAGAGATGCGCGACTGTCTGGGGACATGGTCTCCCGTTTGGTAGCCGCAACACTCCAAGGGTTGGGGATTTCAGTCATTGACCTGGGCCTCAGCACTACCCCCACAGTAGAGTATGCAGTACCCAGAGAAAATGCAGGTGGAGGAATCATCCTTACTGCTAGCCATAACCCAGCCCAATGGAATGCCCTTAAACTACTCAATGCTGTCGGTGAATTTATTTCCGATGCAGAAGGTAAATCTATTTTAGCCAAAGCCGAAATAGAAAACTTCACCTTTGCCGAGGTACGCAAACTTGGAAAATACACCGAAATTACCGACTACATGGATCGACACATTCAGCATGTGCTCGATTTGGAGCTTGTAGATGTAGCAGCCATAAAGGCTCGTAACTTCAAGATTGTCGTGGATGCGGTCAATTCTACTGGGGGCATCGTGATTCCCAAACTCCTTCGTGCCTTGGGCGTAACTGAAATCGAGGAACTTTATTGTGAGCCGGATGGCAACTTTGCACATAACCCTGAACCGCTTCCTGAAAACCTCCGCGACATTTCCAAAAAATTAGAAAAAGGAAGTTTCGATCTTGGGATAGTCGTCGACCCAGATGTAGATCGGCTGGCTCTCGTCAATGAGGATGGATCCATGTTTGGGGAGGAATACACCCTAGTAGCAGTAGCCGACTACGTACTTTCTCAGACTCCTGGCAATACGGTGTCCAACCTTTCTTCAACACGAGCACTACGTGATGTCACCGAAAAACGAGGTGGGACCTACACCGCATCTGCAGTGGGTGAAGTCAATGTTGTCAACCAAATGAAAGCAGTGCAGGCAGTCATCGGCGGAGAAGGGAATGGAGGCATCATCTACCCAACTTCTCATTATGGACGGGATGCTCTAGTGGGAATTGGGCTATTTTTAACCCACCTAGCAAAGTATGGAAAGTCCATCTCCATGCTTCGTTCGACCTACCCAAATTATTATATTTCCAAAAATAAAATTGAACTTACTCCAAACTTGGATGTAGACGATATCCTACTTAAAATCAAGGCTCAATACAAAAACCATCCTATCAACGATTCTGATGGGGTAAAAATTGAATTTGAAAAAGAATGGGTGCATCTTCGAAAGTCCAATACTGAACCGATTATCCGTATCTATTCGGAATCAGACTCAGAAGCCAAAGCAGAACATCTTGCCAAAAAAATCATGCAAGACATCAAAGAGGTGGTGAATGCAACCTTAGAATAAAAAAATTATTGCCTTGCCAAAAAGCAGTCTATGAAGCACGTATACCTCGATAATGCCGCCACCACTCCCATGGACGATCGCGTGATCGAGGCAATGCTTCCTTTTATGCGAGGACATTATGGAAATCCCTCCTCCGTACACAGCCACGGCAGAGAGGTTCGCTCCGCCATTGAAAAGGCCCGAAAAAAAGTAGCCGAACTACTCCATGCCAGTCCTTCAGAGATTTTTTTTACCTCCGGAGGTACCGAAGCGGACAATACCGCATTGGTCTGTAGCGTGGAGTCGCACCACATCAGCCATGCCATCACCTCCCCTTTGGAGCACCATGCAGTCCTTCATACCCTAGAAATGCTCGCTAAAAAAGGCAAAATACAGCTCAGCATTTTAGATGTGAATGATAAAGGAGAGATCAATATGCAGCATTTGGAATCCTTGCTTCAAGCCAATCCAAAAAGTTTGGTGTCTCTTATGCAAGGCAATAACGAAATCGGCAACTTAAATGACCTGGAGCGAATCGGAACCCTAGCGCGTACTTACGAAGCCTTTTTCCACTCGGACACAGTACAGACTATGGGTCATTATGCACACGACTTGTCTCAGCTTCCTGTGGATGCCCTAGTGGCTGGTGCACACAAGTTTCACGGCCCCAAAGGTGTTGGGTTCCTCTATGTACGGAAAGATAAAAAAATACACCCCTTCATTCATGGTGGAGCACAGGAGCGAAACATGCGAGGTGGAACAGAAAATGTAATTGGCATCATCGGCCTAGCCAAAGCATTGGAAATTTCTCTCGAAGAACTTGCTGCCCACCGTACCCATATTGAGAAGATCAAGAGCTACTTTATTGAAAAACTGAAGCAGGACATCCCCGGGGTGTCCTTCAATGGCTGCTCTGCAGAATTAAACAAAAGTTTGTATACGGTACTCAATGTGAGTCTTCCCCCATCTGAGTCCAATCGAGGTATGCTCCTATTTCACCTAGATTTGGAAGGCATCTCCGCTTCTGGTGGCTCAGCCTGTAGCTCAGGTGCTACAGTGGGTTCACACGTCTTACGAGCGATCCACCATCCTGCAGACCGAGATGCAGTGCGCTTTTCCTTTAGTCGATTCACAACAATAGAAGAGATTGATTATACGATAGAAAAATTGAAAGCCCTTTACACGAATTCCCTGTAACAACTAAAAAGGAGCCAAAAGGCTCCTTTTTTGATTAGTTGGAAGGTTTATATCCCCGCGCATAAGGCGTCCATATCTCGTAAATGGGTTGACCTTGGGAACTCAATCCACTATGATGCCATTCTCCATCGATCACCTGGTAGTCAAAGCTTAAGCTTGCACCTACGCGAGAATTATCTCTAGAAAAAAAGGTGATGGTTTCCACATATTTTCCTCCCTGAGCAAGGTAAGTTCCACCACCCGTGCCAGAAAATTCTCGAGTTTCAGAGTTGAAGGCAACCCACTGAAATCTTCCTCCACCGAGAATTTTGATCGTACGTCTGGCCCCTGGAATGGAGCGCTGAACCTGGTTATCTCGTTTTCTTCCCGTAATCACCCAGTTGCCCGAAAGGTCATCCATGGTATCCGAAACCTTCTCCCAGACCTCTAAAAGTGGACCTTTTGGGGTGATGGAAGATACCGTCAACTTTGTTCCAATCAAGGTGACATCAAAGCTAGTGACCATCCCTACAAGCTCTGGATTAAGCGTAAAAAAATCCAAGGTTTCCTCTAATTTCCCTGAAGCCATAGAAAATGGCCCTCCACCCGCGCCTACAAATGAGTTATCCGCTAGATTTTTGATCCCAAAAGCAAAATAATTGTCTTGGTAGATTTTGATAAACTCTTGACCTGTGACTGGAACTTGATTTTGACTCACTAATTTCCATGCCCCTTCTACCTGTTGGGCAGCAAGGTTGCAGGCAACTAACAAAAGGGGGAGTAGGAGGAATTTTTTCATGGAAGTTTGGGGAATTGACAATAGAAGATGGAAATTGAAAAAGATTCCACAAAAAACCAAGCCTCGTTTTTTGACAAAAATACCGTAACCCATGAATACCTTCCAATTTGGCACGAGCAAGGAAGAAGTCCTACAGGCCATCCCTGAACGAAAAATCAAAAAACTAGCTGCCGGCAAGAAGCGTCTAGCTATTCTTCGTATAGGGGAGCAGCTTCATGTGTTTGATGCACAATGCCCACATCGGGGGGCAGACCTAAGCCAGGCCAATATCAATGGAGCCGGAGAGATCATCTGTCCCTTACACCACTATCGTTTTGACCTGAAGACAGGGGATGTTAGGGCAGGCTATTGTACTTCATTACCCGTATTTCGATACGAATTAACCGAATCAGGCCTCTGTATTTACCTTCCTTAATGCAAGTAGGCTCCATTGGGAACTGCCTGGTCCGACGTGGCAACCCAAATTCCACCTTCCTCACTAGAAAATCCTGTAATGAGCACCTCTGACATAAAATCTGCTACCTGACGAGGGGCAAGGTTACAAACACACAATACTTGCTTCCCTAGTAAATCTTCCGGCTGGTAATGGGTCGTAAGCTGGGCAGAGGATTTCTTAACCCCCAAATCAGGGCCCAAATCCACCCAAACCTGATAGGCTGGTTTACGCGCTTTTTCAAATGGTAGTACACGGAGAATAGTTCCTAACCGAAAGTCAATTTTTTGAAAATCTTCTAGGTCAATCGTTTGCATTGCAGATATTTTTTATATTTTTAGGGACGTTTTTCGAAAGCTAACCCGTATTTCAATAAATTATGTGGAACTGTTCAAGAATTTTTGCTAACAAAGTAATCTTGCTAAGTCTGGTTGCTATTGGCTTCTTGCTTCTGCCAACAGAATCGGTAGCACAAGAAGAAAATACTAAAAAACCATTTGAAAAACCTGTTTCCGAAGAGCTTAGTCCACTAGTTGAAGCTGGAGCTATTGCCCCACTTCCAGTTCAAAAACCGACTCCTTCTAAACAAACTGTCCCTTTCCCATTACCTCGAAAAGAAGCGCATACCACAGCAACTCTTCAAGAAAAAGAACCCAAAAAGAACGAAACCCCTTCCACCTTATCTTTCAATATTTTTTTATATATCGTAGATAAATTTAAAGCAGATCAGGAGAATTAAACGTATTATCTGCAATCAAATCATGGGTTCAACTGCGAGGAATTACTGTGGATAATTCTCCACAGACGATGGTCCACGGTTTACAGCGCTTTAAATCAAACTTCAACTAGGATTGCACATCCAAAAAAAGTCCTGTTCGCTACGAGTAAAATCTTCGTTTTTTATCCGCCTTTTGTGCCTTAGCAGCGTTGCACGACTTACTTTTTTAGGAAAAAGCTAAAACCATACCCTCCTCAAAAAGCAGTGAATCAAGAAGATAAGGCTTGAAGTTTAAGAAAATCAGCTGTGGTCCGTCGTCTGTTGACCTTTTTATCCTTGACTGATAAATTCCTCCAAATCTGCTAGGCTGAGCTTTCCCTCGTAATAGGCTCGGCCAAAAACAACGGCATTCACCCCAAGATCTCTCAGTCTTTTAAAATCATCAATCCCACGAACACCGCCTGAGGCAGCCAGGTATAAATTCGGGAACCGTTTCAAGACCTCCTTAAACAACTCAAAATTTGGACCTTCCATCACTCCGTCACGGGTGACATCAGAACACTTTACGTGCTTGAGCCCACGCTCGTAAAAAAATTCAATGTGATCAAATAGGTTGATCTCTGTTTTAGTTAGCCATCCCCGAATCTTTACTTTGTAGTCTAGTGGATTCGTGTCGGCAGCCATGTTGATCTTCTCTCTTCCATAGGACAAAATAAACTGCGTAAACCGCTCCGGAAATTTAGCTGCAGCTGAGGCAATAGTCACTGTTTTCGCCCCAAACTCAAAGCACTTAATCACATCCCCATCTGTGGAAACACCTCCAGTGAAATCGACTTCCAAATCCGTGTAACCCGTGATGGCTTCCAAGATATTGTAATTTTTGGGCTCTCCCCTTCGGGCGCCATCCAAATCTACCAAGTGAAGTCGCTTGATGCCAATACCTTCGAAAGCCTGCGCTATTTCAAGGGGATTGTGGGAAATCACTTCCTCTGTGGAAAAATCTCCCCGCTTCAAACGCACGCATTTGCCGTTGATGAGCCAAATGGAAGGGATGATTTCAAACATAGTCTTAGAAATAAAATTTATTTGGAGGGATTACCGAAGCTGGAGATTTAAATATACTATCCTCCCTGTTTTATAAAAGCAGAAAGACTGAAAAAAATTACATTTATTTTTAAAAACAAGCGTTAAAAATAACGAGCTTCTAAAATTTTTGATCAACTCTCATCAATACACTAATTTGGCAAGTCTGCCATTGCTTCCAGAAGCCCAAATATCATTTCCACTCGCTGTAACTTTAACAGCGTGATAGCCTACACTTGAAAATGGGACCCAGTGATTACCCCCATCCTTGGTAAAATCTGATCCATCAGGCCCTACTGCAATGAGCCATCCAGGCTCCTGCAGGTACGCTACGCCAGAACGATAACCAAAAGGACCCCTAGTGGGGATTTTAGATTCACCTTTGCTTAGTATCATCAAAGAATTGCCTTCGCTCACCTCAGGCAGAAGATAATCTCCCCCCACCAAAACCAAGGATCCAGCCTTGGCAATCAAAGAAAGGGCAAATACCCCTTGTGAAGCTGCTCCTTGGATAATTTCGGGCAAGCCCCGAACAGCCCAACTTTGGCTACTGAAAGAATACCGATGCAATCGTGAAATCGAGCCCCCCGTAGCAAATACCAACCCCTCTCCATCTACTACAAGTGAGGAAGAGCTCGCCGCAAAGGCAGCTTCACCATCCACCGCATCCGGCAAGCTAGAAAGGGATCGCCAACTAATTCCTCCATCGATCGTCTCCAAAACCATCCACTTCCCTCCAATGGGATCCCCCAATACATACCCGCGTTGTTCATCAACAAATTGAATGGCATCAAAGAAGGCTTCCTTACCTTCTTGATGTACTTTTTGCCAAGAATTTCCTCCATCTACAGTTCGGTAAATCACCGCAGGCTGTCCTGCCGAAGCCAGCACAGCTGTTTGGGAATCAAACGCATGGATGGAGCGAAAATCTACCGTATCCAAACCCAGTACTGTACCCGTATGCCAACTTTTGCCTCCGTCCTCCGTCCTCAGCCAAGTGCCCCTACTCCCACTCGCCCAGCAGATTTGATCTGAAATAGGGGATACCCCTCGTAAGGAAGCCATTACTGGAGCTTGAAAATTTTTCCAATGGGGTTGTTGCGCAAAACTTAGTGCAGCCCAAAAGAAAATACCAACTCCAGTAAGTATTCCTTTCATTTTACATCTACTTTTCGGTAGGCATCAATTAATGCCAACTCTCCTTCCTTACCAGGAAGTGCATTGCCGTGCTCCATTCCCAAAATCCCCGTAAACCCTTTTTTGTGGATGTACTGAAACACGTTTCCATAATGGATCTCTCCTGTGCCCGGCTCTTTTCTTCCCGGATTATCCCCAATTTGGATATAGGCTATTTCTGACCAGGTTTTTTCCATGGTTGCAATCAGATTGCCTTCGTTGCGTTGCATGTGGTAGGCATCGTAGAGAATTTTACAAGCAGAACTACCTACAGCCCGGCAAATCATATAGGTCTGATCGGCATGACGAAGAAATAGGTCAGGATTATCACTCAAGGGTTCCAATACCATGGTCAATCCATGGGGCTCAAAAATCTCCGCTCCTTGCTTAAGCGCATCGATCACATGTCCCGTCTGTACACCAATCGGTAGGCTCCGATCAAAGTAACCAGGCACCACGGTCATCCACTTCGCATTAACACGCTTGGCAGCTTCCACTGAAGCCCGACAAGTAGCCAGAAAGTTGTCCAAAAATTCCTTCTTTCCACTTGCTAGCGAAACTTTCCAGTTGTCGCCTCCATCTACCACAAATACCCCCATACGCATCCCTAGTTCGGAGAGGGTTTTACCAATCAATTCCTGCTCTGCAATCGGTCGCTTGAGTAGTCCATTGTCTTCCAAGGAGCGAAATCCTTGATCCGCCATAAAACGGAGCTCATCCAAAATCCCCCCTGGAGCATGTTGCTTGAACATGCCAAAATGGGGAGCAAAATCTAGTTTAAATGGTGATGCCGCCACTTTCTCCTTGGCAAAGGAAGGGAGAGATAACATTCCCGCCCCACTCAATACCACAGTACCGAGGCCAAGCCTCTTAATAAATCCTCTTCTTTCCATGGCTTAGATCACTTTCGTTTTACCTGGGATAGCATGTGGGTAATAGCCGTCTGCGTTTGGCAGCAATTTTGGTACCGCATCCCAAGCAAGGGTATCTGGGAAAAGATCCACCTGACCATTGAGCGATTCTTCCCAAGTCATCACTTTTCCTGAATAGGTAGCATAACGACCCATAATGGCAGTCATGGTGGACTTAGCAGCATTTTCTGCATCGGCAAACTTATAGTCCCCTTTTACCAAAGCAGCCCAAAGCTCGTCGTGCTCTTGCTGGTAGGGATTGGGTTGATTTTTACGATCATGATCGTAAATCACGTTACCCCTCCAATCAGTAAGTAAGCCATGGTTGCCCGCACTGAGGTAGGCCTTTCCTTTGGTCCCTTGGAAGGTTTCATCGACCCGGTTGGCAGCTCCTGGGAAGTGGCGGCACTCGGAGTGAATGACACTACCATCCGCATAGGTGAAAGTAAGGATATGGTGGTCAAAAATTTCCCCATGCTCTTTACCAGTACGCACAGCACGTCCTCCAGTGCCCTCTGCTTTAACAGGATAACTATTTTTAGCCCAGTTGGCCACGTCAATGTTGTGCACATGCTGCTCCACAATATGATCTCCGCAGAGCCAGTTGAAATAGTACCAATTTCGCATTTGGTATTCCATTTCCGTTTGGTCTGCAGTACGCTGCTTCACCCACACCCCTCCATCGTTCCAGTATACCTGACCGCCGACAATATCGCCAAGGGCACCGTCTTGAATACGCTTCATAGATTCCCTGTAATTGTTTTGGTAGTGACGCTGTAAACCTACTACTACATTGAGTTTTTTTGCTTTGGCCACTTCGGCCGCAGCCAGCACCTTACGAATTCCTGCTGCATCGGTAGCCACGGGCTTTTCCATAAAAATCTGCTTGCCTTGACGTACAGCCTCTTCAAAATGAGAGGGGCGAAAGCCCGGAGGAGATGCCAAAATCACAACATCTGCTTCAGCAATGGCTTTTTTGTATCCATCAAAGCCAACAAAACGACGTTCCTGAGGCACATCTACCTTTTCCTTGCCGTACTTATCAAAAATAGGTTTGTAACTGCCTTCCAATCGATCTTCGAAGGCATCTGCCATAGCCACTAATTGGATAGGGTGGCCTGTTTCAAAGGCTTGAAATACAGCTCCCGTACCACGTCCTCCACAGCCAATTAAGGCCAGCTTCAGGGTATTTTGTGGGGCCGCATAAGCTCCAGGAACTAAAAATGTGGGTGCGAGTAACCCCCCTGTCAACAGGGCAGAGGTCTTTACAAATTCTCGACGCGTGGGATTTTTTTTCATAATTAGGTGAGTTTGGGTTCAATAATCAACAATTGGAGCCTGATTGTAGTAGGCGAAAATTTCTCCTGGAGACGGTGGAATAAGTGGCCTTACTAGGCGTATTCCCACAAAGGGAGCCTCTGGAAACCACCATTGACTTTTAGGGATTTGAGGATCTATTCGTTTCCAATCAGAGGAGGACTGCTCTCGAAATGAAGATGTAAGGCGCTCTTTGGAACTTGCAAAATTTCCCCCTCGAAGTACATGTGGGTAAAGTAGGGTCCCTGCATTTACGGGATTCACAGCGGGAGACCTATTGTAATAATCTTTCTCATACTGGTCCATGACCCACTCGCTGACATTGCCGTAGACATCATACAGCCCCCATGGGTTGGGAGATTTGCTTCCTACAAGGTGCGTGCTTCCATTGCTGTTTCCCTCGTACCAGGCATAGTTCCCAAGGTCTGTAGCGTCATCGCCAAAGAAAAATTGATGGGTAGACCCTGCTCTTGCTGCATATTCCCACTCTGCTTCTGTAGGAAGTCGATAGAAAATCCCTGTTTTCAAATACAGCCAATGGCAGAATTGAACTGCACCGTATTGAGTCATCCCCACAGCGGGCTTCCCTTCCTTTCCCATCCCAAAAGTCATATCAAGGTAAGGTAAACTTGGGCGACTGAGCGCATCCACCCGTACCGGCACTCCTCCATCGGTCATAGTTTGCTCGTACTGCTTGTCTAAAAAAAGTTCAAACGCATCCCAGGTCACCTCATGAGTCCCGATCCAGAAAGCATCAAGCTGTACCTGATGCAACGGTTGCTGATCCGGATAAGAAGAGTCTGTGGACCCCATCCAAAAGGTACCGGCAAGAATTGGACTCATGTCAAAAGAAACAGATGTGCCCCCCAGCGTTTGGGTATAGGGCTCAAATACAAGCGCTGGGTTGAGTTGAAAACTCATCAAACTCAGGAATAAAAAGCCAAGTATTTTTTTCATCAGGTCTGTGGATAAGACATCCTCATGAAAATACAAATTTTATTCAAGCCAGAATAGCGGATGTGATAAATGGTCACTCTTTTTTCCAGGTAACCTGAAAAAGGGGGCCTTAGAGTTCATTGGTTACCTGACAAAAAAAGGAGTTGAATCAAAGTCGCTTAACCACCTCTTTTTTAGGTAGACGCAAAGCCCACATGCCTCGCAAGTCACCCAAAATATAGCCGGTGGCCGGATCCTCGGGATAAAGTTCCTTGAGTTTGGCAGAAGTTTCTGGCGCGATATCCTTCTTGGGATCACCATGGCAACTCAAGCAAAGAGAGTTGGCTAAAAGAATTGGTTTGGTATAAAGTAAAACTTCCCCTTGCTCGATTTTTTGGATACTTGGGTCACTGGGAATGTTGTTTTCCACATTGTAGGCATAGGCTTCCAAGAGTGGGAGTTCTTCTTCATTGGGTGTATCTACGGGATTTCTAGGTTGGTAAGAAGCGCGACGAAGGGTGACCGCATGCTTGGATTCCACAAATTTTAGAATGGGTAAGGCATTGACTTTGCAAAAATCTATGGCTCCTGCAGGTCCATTGGATTCAATTGCTTGCAGTAGCTGTGCAGTAAGTTGGGCTTGCGCCTCTTTCGTGATGGAATCTCCCCAAACCATCGCTTCCTGAAGAATCGCTACTTCAGTAATTCGTTTCACTTCATTATTTCGCTGCACATCATCAAAGGCTTCTTTGGGAACTCGCTCTTGGGGACCGCAGGAGAATAGGAGGATAAGGAGAAAGAGGAAGTTTTTCATAAGGTACGAAAGACGGGAATAAAACTAAGGTCGAATGCTGAAATGCCGATTGAAGAACGTTAAGGCAGGAATTCTATTTAGGACAATACTTCTACTTTTCAAGAATTACGAACTTGATATTTTTTTATCTTTTCTTCCTTTTCGCCTCCTGCTTCTCAATCCTAATCTTCTCCTCTCACCCGCACGTACTGAAAGATATCCCCTACAGTCCCCCGCTTAATAAATCCTCTTTTTAGAATTGCTTCAGGGATATATCCCGCTTTTTCAAGCACATTCATGGATTCTCCATTAAAATCATAGATTTGAGCAAAAATCCGCTCCACATCAAATTTATCAAAAAGGTAGTTTGTGTATAGTTTTACAGCTTCAGTAGCAATTCCTTTCCCCCAAAAAGATTCTCCTACCCAAAAACCCAATTCCATGTTGGTTCGCAACTCATCTTTCCCCCGTTCGGCACCGATGGCTCCTGCTAATCTACCTTCAAATTCAATGGCAAAATTCTGTGCGGGATTAAACTTTTGATTGTGCTCTATCCAATGCCTTGCATCATGAATGGTGTAAGGTTGAGGGTAACTGTCCCTCAAATTCATCGCAATTTTTGGATTGTTGGCAATGGGGTATAGCTGATGAAAATGAGATTCATTCCAAGTGACTAAGTGGATCTCTCGTTCTCCTTCGATAAGCATGGGGGGCGTTTATTAACTCGTGTTGGGTAATTCTTCGAATATACGGGCTTCTCGACTTCTTTACAAGGCGCATCGTATCAGTCTATGCCACCTGCTTGCATTTTTTCCAAATTTTCTGCCATTCGAAGTGCAGAAATAAATTCTTCAATACGCCCATCCATCACCTCTGGAAGGTTGTAAACGGTTTTATTTATACGATGATCCGTCACTCGAGATTGAGGGTAATTGTAGGTACGAATCTTATCTGAGCGGTCCCCACTACCAACCATGGATTTACGTTGTGCACCTACTGCTTCGTTGTGCTTTGCCAATTCAATTTCGTAGAGACGAGATCGGAGTACTTTGAGGGCCTTTTCAAAGTTTTTAATTTGTGACTTTTCATCTTGGCAGGTCACCACTAATCCACTCGGATTGTGAGTCAAACGGACGGCTGAATAGGTAGTATTTACCGATTGTCCCCCAGGGCCGGAAGAGCAATACGTATCCTTACGGATATCGTTCATGTCCAGATGCACATCCACTTCATCCATTTCAGGAAGAACGGCCACGGAAGCTGCGGAAGTATGCACGCGTCCTTGTGATTCAGTAGCAGGTACACGCTGTACTCGATGCACACCAGATTCGTATTTGAGCATGCCATATACATCGGCACCGGATACGGTGGCGATGATTTCTTTGTAGCCCCCTGCTGATCCAAAAGTTAAGTCAAGCACAGTAAGTTTCCAGCCTTGAATCTCACAAAAGCGTTCGTACATTCGGAATAAGTCTCCAGCAAAAATGGCTGCTTCATCTCCGCCAGTACCTCCCCGGATTTCAAGAATACAATCCTTAGAATCGTTCGGGTCTTTGGGAGTGAGTAGCTGCTTGAGTTCTTCTTCAAGGACTACTTTTTTCTCACGCAGCTCATCCAGTTCTGCTTTAGCCATTTCCCGAAACTCTACATCCTTTTCCTTATCCAAGATTTCTTTGGAGCTATCAATATTTTGAAGAACCAGTGTGTAGGCATCTGCTACCCCCACCAACTTTTCTAAGTCTTTGTATTCTTTGGTGAGTTTGGCATAGGCACTCATATCCGCCATGGAGTCTGGCAAAATAATGAGTTGACCTACTTCTTCAAATCGATCTTTGAGGCTTTGTAATTTATCCAGCATGGGCGTTTAAAAATCCCCACAAAAGTACGGCTATAATTGGGCATGAACTTCACTATACCCAAAGAATTTATCTTAAAAACACAATTTATGCCTGAATTTTGTAGTAAACATAGCGTTTATCTTCAGGCTTCTTGTCCCGAACAATTAACTCCTTTCCCACTTGCTTAAAATATTGCTCATTGATGTCGTTGATAAATCGAGCACGTTTCATCCGTCTTGAATCAAAATTAGCTTGCCCATCAATGCCTAAAAGTTGATCTAAAGTTTCTGTGGTCAATAGCTGCCCGGAAAGTGGAATAAGCAAGTTCAAGAAATCATGTTTTTTTGATGACAAAGAAAAAGTATTTTCTTTCCCATAGCGAGGGATAACTTTGAATACCAAAAGTCCTCCTAATGCTACTAGTACAATGAACAACCCATAGCTCCAACTAGAAGCTCCATCTAAACTAACTTTATTGCTTAGCTGAATGGAACCCACTTCTTTGGATTCCTGTCTTAACTCATCCAAGTCTAAGGATTTGAGTTCCCCACTTGGAGTAGCGTAGCGCATTACATTTCCAATCACCTCCAAAAAGGGCGAAATCCCCATATCAACATTTTTTGAATCAAAATAAAAAATCTTTCCACTTTCTTTCTCAATCAAATTCCAGCCAATATTTTTCAAACCCATGGTGGATGCCCAGAAGGCATAATCTTCCGATTGGATAAAAAATAGCCCTCCTTTTTCGGCCAAAACTTCCATATCCAGCCCCTCAATTTTTACTTCTAGTTCTTTCCAAGTTTTGGTCTCCCAATCCAAAAAATAACCAGAAGGATTTATAGATTCTATCCCATGTCGCTGATTGTACATTCCTCCAAATAAAGAAACCAAGCCTTTCGAATTCTGATAAACAAAAGAAGAAAAATAGTTGGCTGGCTGATTTTTTGTTACCACTAACTCCCATGACCCATGCCGTTCATCCAAGAACATCAAATCCATATGGTTTCTCCAAAACCCATGACCACCGAGCAAATAATGGGTAGAATCTCGAACAAAAGGAGTAGTGCCACAAGTATATCCTCGGTTGAAGTAACTGTACTTATTGACAAGATTTGATCCCTGAATCTCGTAGAGGTCGAAAGTACAAGGAAGCTGCACAAAAATTTTCCCCTGCATTTCATAAAAATGATACCGGTAAGGAGACTTCTCATACAATCGGTCCAATGAATCAATTAGCGCCACTGGCAACTTTCCTTCCAAAAATTCCGAAGGACCACTATCCTTGAGGGACTTGGTAAAAGAAATAAAGGTCTTGAATTCGGAACCAAAAGCTTGGGATCCAATTAAAAAGAAAAATAGGAAGGATAGTGTGGAGTTTATTTTCATCAGGGTTCCGTATGAATTCAATCCAATAACAAGATTACTAAAATAAAAAAAGGAGGGGAGAACCGTGACCCCCCTCCTCAAAAAATAAACAAAAAAAGCCTTATGACAACTATGGAACTAAACTACATCACAGGTGCTGTGCCTCGAAGAATTTTCGTGTTATTTAGGTGCTACTAGTGCTGTTACGTATTGATACATAGTTTAATTATCAAGTAAAAGACTGGCAATACGTGCCAAAAAAAAGCATAAAAAGCATTTTTAGGTTTCAAAAAAAATACCCTCCATTTCAAGAAAATAAATTTAGCTCCAAAAAAATAGCCCACAGACTATCCCGAAAAATGCCCATAAATCTTCCCGCAGTTGTATAAACTGTAGGGAGAAGGTCAACCAACCCCTGATAAAAGGCTATCTTTTTTAATTAAAACCAGACTTGTTTTTAGGTAGAAATTCAGAATAAAGTGAATAAACTTACCTCCCTACTTTGGAAAACAAAAACCCTATTCACTATTCGATTGAATAATAAATAGGGTGTCTAAGTAGGTTATCCACCACGGATACAGATGGATAAATGTAGGGGTTAAAAACTTACCTTCCCCACAAACCAAGGTCTCCAGACTGTGCGTAAGTCACAACGCCTAATTGAAATCAAAGCTTATTTTGTTTTTCCCTGTAGCAAAAAGAGGATATTACTTGTGTCACACCTTGTAATACTCTTCCCAGCCCTTTCTTGGAGGAGGACCAGAGAGCAATTGATTGGCTAAATCATTGTTGGTAATTTTCTTGGACTCTCTATCAAACAACAATTTTGTATTTAGCTTTTGCGCCAATACACCTAAAGAAAATACCTGACTCAAAGGACCTGCAATTTCAAAGGGAGATCTGGTTTTTTCTTGTCCCAAACATGCCTTTAAAAAATTAGCATAGTGGTTGGAAGGACTTTTAGGTACTTCCGGTAAAGTAGATTGAAGGTCCTTCCCTTTTTCTCCCAAAATGGAAAGTGTTGAACCATGAGATCCTCCTTTAAATATTAAATCATTGCCATAGATAAGTTTACCTGGGTTCAATTTTGCAGGTTGGATTTTTCCATTACTTGCTGCTGGTATATTGGGGTCTAAGGCATTGTTCCCGTAATCCTGCGGAATTGGGGGCAAATTAGTAACCCCATCGTACCAAGTAATGTCCATGGCTGGCATATCTTTTCGCGCTGGAAACTTAAATAATAAGGTGCTCGCCTGTGGAAAAAAGAACGAATTGTGCCCTTCTGCTTTCAACATATTTATTTCCGTAGGTAACCCAAGGTCAAGAAATTCATGGGCAGTATCCATTATATGAGCACCCCAATCTCCCAAAGCCCCTAAACCAAAATCAAACCAGCAACGCCATTGCCCATTGACAAAATCTTTATGGTAATCGTGCTTTTCCACTACGCCATGCCAAATATCCCAATCCAAGGTGCTAGGAATATCCTGAGCAGAGGGAAATTTGGTAATCGAAGTGTCCCATCCATGCCATCTTCTTGGTGAATTCATATGGGCAGACATTGCGGTTACATCTTTAATAATCCCTGCCTCTTTCCATGCCTTAAACTGAAAATAATTGGCTTCGGAATGCCCTTGATTTCCCATTTGAGTAACTAGGTTGGGGTATTTCCTCGCCGCAGCCATCATCAGCTCCACTTCCTGAAACGTTCTTGCCATGGGTTTTTCTACAAAAACATGTTTCCCCAAAGCCAATGCCATCATGGTAATTGGGAAATGCGAATGGTCCGGTACACCGATTACTACCGCATCAATTTGATTTGACATCGCATCAAACATCTTACGGAAATCTTGAAATTGAGGAACATCAGGAAATTGCTTCAGAATATCTAATGTTTGAGGGCCGCCCATGTCTACATCACAAAAAGCAACCAGGTTTGCATAGCCTGTTTTGTACAGAGACAAAATATCAGATCTTCCTTGATTGCCTATTCCTATACAAGCAAGGTTTACTTTATCTCCTGCCAATACATTCCCTCTTGATAAAATTGTAGGGAAAACTAATGCTGCAGAAAGCAATGAGCTGTTTTTTAAAAATATCCTTCGTGAAATCATGGGTGAATTAGTTAATAATTGAAATTAATTGACACGATTAGCCACATCCAAATCAGTAGTTTATTGGAGTAATAATTTGGAAATAAAATATCCCCCACAAATTATCCTCAACTCACTGCTCAACTAGGGATTCTTCACCCATTATCCTATACATACTGATAATGAAATAGATAATAAACTAAACTATTAATAATTTCCTTGAAATAAAAGATAAGAAAAGGCCTATGAAGAAATAGTCTTGCCCTTTCCTTGTGCCATCCCCATCTTTTAATCCTTGGAATACAGTTTCTGGTGGATTTGAAAAAGCACTTCTGTGGGAATTTTGATCACTTTTCGATCATAGGTCATTAATCCGTTTGTTTCAATTTCTACATCTGTGGTTTGCGTGTAAACTGCAGCTGCCAATCCTTTAGAAATTAATTCATTCAAATCGTCTACTAACGCTCGGTATCGTGCCTCCAATTCTTCTTTAGATTTAAAACTTTGGTACCCCCAATTGTCTTTTTGCTGCCAAGTATGCCCTTCTACTGGCAATCCTAGTCCCCCATATTCGCCTAATACTAAACTAATGGTCGTTCCAAAAACAGCTGGATCAGGCATCACAGGGTCTGGATAGTTATGTAAGTCAAGAATATCCCCCACGACGCGATTGCCCTCTAGTTCAAAATTGCCCCCGCTAGCACTATTAATCAGGCGCGTTGGGTCCAATTCACGGGTGAGTGCGGTAATTTCTTTGGTTTTGAACTGACCCCAAGCTTCATTGAAGGGAACCCAGACCACAATCGAGGGGAAGAATTTGAATTCCTTGATAATTTCAGTCCACTCCGTCCTAAAGATCTTTTCGCTAGCCGCTGTTCGTTCTTTATTCACACCTTTTCGAATGACCCCAGGGCGTACTTCCCATCTATTCCCCAAATCACCACTTGGCATGTCCTGCCAGACTAGCATCCCCAGCCTATCGGCGTGGTAATACCAGCGGGCTGGCTCCACCTTCACATGCTTACGAATCATGTTGAAACCCATTTCATGCGTTTTTTGAATGTCAAATAGCAAGGCTTCATCTGTAGGGGCAGTATACAAGCCGTCAGGCCACCAACCCTGATCTAGTGGCCCATAGTGGAATACTTCTTCCCCATTAAGTAGCATCCGTTGGTGCCCATTGGCATCCTTGGCCATCCGGATATCTCTAAATGCCGCATAACTTTGTGCCTCATCCAACAAATTTTTTCCTTGGTACAACTTGATGCTGACTGAATAAAGAAATGGATCACCTGGAGACCAGGGTTTCGGATTTGGCAGGTGAATTTGGATTGGCTCTCCCAGCTTGGCAGACTTTGTTTCGGAAAACCCTTCTGGATCCATAACGCTAATTTGAACCGTCAAGTCCTGACGATTGCTTTGAATCTCGGGGCTGAAAATCAGGTTTTTATTTTCCCAATCCGTTTTAGATGTAACTCCAGTAATATGCTGTACAGGCACCGTTTCCAACCAAACAGTTTGCCATATTCCAGTCACTGGCGTATACCAAATCCCCCTTGGATTTTGTACTTGCTTGCCTCTTGGTTGTGGCCCAGCATCGGATGGATCCCAGACACGCACACGAATGGTTTGTTTCTCTCCCTTAATCAGTAGGTCCGAAATATCTAAGCTGAATCCATCAAAGCCTCCTTGATGACTGCCTGCCCGGATTCCATTGACCCACACTTCTGCTTCCCAATCAACCGCTCCAAAATGTAAAAGGACTCGCTTGTTGGTACGATTCAGCGAAAGTGTCAGCTGTCGCTCATACCAAAGTTCTTGGTCTGGCCCCACCGTCTTCTGAACACCAGAAAGTAGGGATTCGGCCGCAAAAGGAACGGTGATCTTGCCTTGAAATCCTCCCTCCGGAGCTGTTCCCTTGGGCAAAATCGCATAATCCCATTGGCCATTCAGGTTTTGCCAGGAATTTCGAACCAGTTGCGGTCTTGGGTATTCCGGCAATGGATTGGCTGGATTCACCTGATCGGCCCAATTAGTTTTTAAAGTTTGGGTAATCCCACTGGTCAGATTTAGGAGCAGGAGCAGCAGCACGGAAAATAAACGCGTCATTGGAGGAGAATTAGGGGGTTTAGAAAATGATTCAACACATTAAAGTAAAAGATTATCTGCAATTATGCGAGTGATTCAATTGAAGCGTTGACAAATGCGGTCAAATTGTAAAAAGCTAACAAACCAAGGCTCACAGTTGATTCTTAAGATACCAAGTTTAGGATCCAAATTATAAAACATTTTTTCAACTTACACCTACCTACTGTGGTCTGACAATCAACTATTGACTACCAATTTTTAGTATATTTAAAGCTTATCAAAACCAAATTGCTTCATGGAATACCGCAAACTGGGCAAAACAAACATGCATTTGTCAATTCTAGGATTTGGGGCCTCCCCCTTGGGTGATGTTTTTGAGGTTTGCGACGAAAAAGAAGGGATTGCTGCGGTACACCTCGCCATAGATCAGGGGGTTAATTTTTTTGATGTGGCTCCTTTTTATGGAGAAACTTTGGCAGAAACGCGCTTAGGCCGGGCCTTGAAAGGAAAGCGAAAGGATATTTACTTGGCCACCAAATGTGGGCGCTATGGACTGCGCGATTTTGATTTCTCCTACGATCGTATTTTGAAAAGTATCGATGAGTCCTTAGCACGTTTGCAAACGGATTATGTGGACCTGTTTCAGTTGCACGATATCGAATTCGTAACTCGTCAGCAAATTGTAGAAGAAGCCATCCCCGCCATGCAGCACATCAAGGCTTCCGGGAAAGCACGGTACATCGGCTTGACAGGATTGCCAGTCCGGTATTTGGCCTCATTAGTCCGAGAAAATGAGTTTGATACCGTCCTTTCTTGGGCGCATTACAACTTGATCCAGGATGAAATTTTGGAGGAGTTAGTACCCTTATCAAAAGAACGGGGCTTTGGTTTAATGAATGCGGCACCTTTGGTGCAGCGCATTCTTTCAGATGCACAGATTCCCGCTTGGCACAATGCCCCTCCGGAGGTGAAGGCGATTCAAGCCCCATTATTGGCCCTTTGTCAAGACTACCAGGTTGCACTGAGCGACGTTGCGATGCGATTTGCGATGGATCAAGAGGCAATTGCCACCACCATTGTAGGCATGAGTGATCGAGAGGTTCTCCGACGAAATCTGAGAGCCCTCAATTTGAAAATGCCAGATGGCCTGTTGAAGGAGATTGCGAAGGTGGTAGCACCAATCAAAAATACGATGTGGTACGAGGGATTACAGGAAAATGATTTAAGAAAAAAGATATGAAGGCATTATTTCTAACGGCCGTCGGCCAAACTGAAGTCAAGGAAATACCGAAGCCGGAGGTAGAGAAGGATCAATTGCTTTTAAAAATTAGTAAGGTGGGCTTTTGTGGTGGGGATTTGAATGGATTCAAAGGACTCTTTGAGTTACAGGAATACCCAAGCATCCTTGGACATGAGATTGGGGCCTCTATCGCCGAAATCGGACCCGGGGTGCCTGCTGGATTTCGAATAGGGCAACAAGTCACCGTGTACCCCTATTTAAATTGTGGAACTTGCATTTCCTGTAGAAAGGGCCGTAGGAATGCTTGTCAGGACAACAAAACCATGGGAGTGCGTCGACCAGGAGGCATGACGCGATACATCACCGTGCCCTACACGGATGTATATCCCTCTGACAAACTGTCCCTCACGGAATTGGCTTTAGTTGAGCCGCTAACGGTGGGATTCCATGCGGCAGCTCGGGGTCGGGTGACCTCAAAGGATCGAGTAGCAGTGATTGGATGTGGAATTGTAGGGATGGGAGCAATTGCTTCGGCAGTGAATCGAGGGGCGGAGGTGATTGCTTTGGATTTGGACGAAACCAAACTTGCCATAGCCCGCAAAATAGGTGTTGCACATGCCATCAATACGAGTGTGGAATCCATTGAGGAAGGATTGGCACGCATCACGCAAGGCGATGGTCCGGATGTAGTCATTGAAGCGGTAGGCAGCCACATTACCTATCGTGCTGCCGTAGAAGCCGTGGCCTACACGGGCCGTGTAGTTTGTATTGGATATGCCAAAAAGGCCGTGGAATTCAATACGGGAATTTTTGTGCGGAAGGAAATTGAAATTTTAGGTTCACGCAACTGTACCGATGAATTTCCGGAGGTGATTTCCTATTTGGAAGCAGGAAAATTCCCTGTGAAGGAAGTAATCAGTCGAGTAGTTCCCTTGTCTGAATCTGGAGATGCCTTGCTTGCCTGGTCAGAAAATGCACAGGGAACTGTCAAAATTATCGTGAACTTAGACGCAGAAGCGGATGATTAAGTCGAGTGTGACCGTAGCCTTGGTGCCCGAAATCAAGCAGGGACCATGGATCTATTGGCATGATTTAAAGGCAGCGATTCAAAAGGCGGCAGAATTGAAATTTGATGCTGTGGAGCTATTTACGCCTTCTGCTCAGGCAGTGGACGCTTCCGAATTGAAGGCCTATTTGGCGGCGCAATCGATGCGCATTTCAGCAGTTGGCACGGGTGCAGGCAAAGTAATCCACGGCTTGACACTGACGGATCCTGATCCAGAAATTCGACAAAAAGCAGTTCATTTTATCGCGGACATGATGCATTTTGGGGCGCTGTTTGAAGCGCCGGCTATTATCGGATCGATGCAGGGAAATGCAGGATTGGACCGAGCCGTATCTTTGAGAAATCTAGCCGCTTCCTTGAAAGAATTGGGGACATTGGCTGAATCCTTGGGCTTGGAATTGATTTATGAACCCTTAAACAGGTATGAGACCAACTTATTTAATCGATTGGAGGATGCGGTAGCATTTTTGGAAGACGAGAAGATCACTGGAGTAGGATTATTGGCCGATTTATTTCACATGAACATTGAGGAAGAAAATTTGGCCGCATCGATTCGTAAAAATGCGCAGTGGATTCGTCATATTCATTTTGCTGATAGCAACCGACGGCCCATTGGCTTTGGCCATACCGAAATGAATTCTGTGGCAAAGGCCTTGCAGGACATTGGCTATTCTGGGTATGTCTCCGCAGAGGCATTTCCATGGCCCGATTCGGATGCAGCGGCGGCACAAACTATTCAGGCATTTAATCATTATTTTAAAAGATAATTATGCAAAAATTCTGTTTGGCCTTGGATCTAATTGACGATGAGGCAATGATTCAGGAATATGAAACACACCATGCTCCAGGAAATGCTTGGCCGGAGGTAACCCAGCACGACATCGATGCTGGAATCTTAAACATCGAGATTTTTCGGACGGGCAACCGCATGTTTATGATTTTGGAAACGGATGATGCCTTTAGCTTTGAGAAGAAGGCTATTTTCGACCAAGGAAATCCAAAGATTGCCGAATGGGAAGCCTTGATGTGGAAATTCCAAAAACCCTTGCCATGGGCAAAAGATGGGGAAAAGTGGGTCTTGATGAATCGGATTTTTAAGTCGTAGCAAGCTGATTTTGTTCGGTAATCCCACCTTCTAGGCAAGCCTGCTTGTCTACAAAGTGAGGGAATAGAATGCACTTGTTTAAACCCTGGAACTAAACTTCAAAGCTCCCTTCAATAAGAAAGCAGAAACGAATATTTTTTGGTTGTAAGATAAGACCAATCAAAAAAATGGAGGACAACAGCCCTACACCTTACTTCATAACTTCCAATTTGAAAATTGAGGCGGTTTATAGCCTTCCCACGATCATTCCTCCATCTACCGCGATAATCTGTCCTGTGGCATAGCTTAAATCCCCCCGAAGGAGTGCTGCTACCAACTTTCCAATATCCTCGGGTTTTCCCATCCGCGGCTCAAGGGTTAAGCCTTTTTGAATCCGCTCCTCATAAATGTCCTTGACCTTTTCAGTCATGTCTGTCTCAATCACTCCCGGCTGAATCTCAAAAACAGGAATCCCAAATTCGGCCAACTTTACAGCAAATACCTGGTTCATCATCGAGAGCCCTGACTTGGCCATGCAATACGCTGGACGGTTGGTAGAGGCCAGTCGGGCTGAAACAGAGGTAATCGTCACCATGGAAAAATCTTGATTAGGACTTTCCTTTTTCAGTTCAACCATCCAGTTGGCAACTTGCTGAGTAAGAAAAAAAGTGCCCCGTAGATTGATGTCCATCAGGTGGTCAAAATCTTCCTCAGCCACTTCCAAAACATCCGCCCGTACCCGTGGTGCAACTCCTGCGTTATTAATCAGAAAATTCAAATAGCCAAATTCGGCCTTTACTCCTTCCAAAATCCGTTGACGATCGGATTTTTCTGAAATATTTCCCTGAAGGTACGCCACCTGAACGCCAAACTGTCGTAATTCCTCCACTACCTCCTTTACTTCAAGTTCCGGTCGGACCCCATTCAGTGCCAAATCTATGCCTTCTCTCGCCAATTTTTTGGCTATTCCCAACCCAATTCCACGGGTTCCTCCGGTAATTAAAGCTATTTTTTTCATTCTCCTTTCAAGGATTTAAGTTGATCGTACTCCGGCATGACTTTATAAAAGGAATCCAATGGAAAACATCCGGAGATCATGCCATTTCTCGGAGCAGTGGTGCAATCGGAAAATGTCCGACAGATCTTGGCTCGCTTCAATCCAGTGCCGGAAAGAATATCTGCGGGCATATCGGGATAGCTCAACACCATTCGACCAAAGCCTATAGAGTCTGCTTTTCCTGATCTCAACACCTGCTGGCCCACATGAGGAAGCCATTCTTGGAGGTAAGAATAGGCTGAGCCCACTACATAAAATTCAGGAAATGTACGCTTCAATAGGGCAGTAGCTGCAATTTGCCGAGCAACTCCATGGAGTGGATCCTCGGGAGGAAGATAGCCATCTGATGGGGGAAACAAAGCAGGACGCTGAATATGTGGATTGTAATACGGACTGCCGGCAGTGGTGCAGAGCAGTTCAATATCCAATTCGCGTAGGACATTCAGAAATACGGAGGATTCGGAAAAATCTTCCCCAATCCCATTTTCTGCTCCCCCAAATGCATATTTGTAAGTACTTTCAGCGGTAGGAATCCCTTTTTTGGCTGGACCTTTCTGAAAAGGAACCCAATCAAAAATGCTTAAGCGAACACCAATTTCCAAACCTGGTGCAGAGGCCCGAATGCCACTAACAATTTCCTTGAGGAATCGGGTCCGATTTTCAATACTCCCCCCATATTTTCCTTCCCTATCGTAGGCACTAAGAAATTCATGCCCAAGGTATCCATGACAATGCTTGATATCCACAAAATGGAATCCGGCCTTTTGCGCCAAAACCGCAGCAGAAATATAATCGGTAATGATTGAATCAATCTCATCATCGGTCATCAAGGGATAATCCTCTCCAAGTCCAAATTTCTTATTCAAGATGGGGTGGGAATAAAGAATCCTGGGCTCCATCCGTTTCTTGTCATTTGGCTTACAAAATCGTCCCGAATGGGTAAGCTGCAGTCCAATAAGCAGGTCTGAAGTATCTCCAAAATGCTCTTTATGGGTAGTTTGAACCAAATCAAACAAGTCTTCAAAGTCTTTGAAGTTTTGTTCGTTCAAAATTAGTTGATTCGGATTGGCTCTACCCTCGTGCCGAAC
>JAURGC010000107.1 GCA_030833985.1 Algoriphagus sp.
ATAGTTTTAAGTGCTTTTTGGGTACGAAGGAGGAACCACTCTAAATTCTTTCCCCAGCTTAGGGATAGCAAAACTTCGCCTCCTTTTTTCGAATAAACTCCCGATCATCTCCTAATTTAAATTTTTATTTCCTGGGTACACAGCGGGTATTTCGGTTGGTAGTCCTAGGGATTTCTTCCCCAAAGAAAAAAATTGAAACCAGCGAAATTTCTAACCTCTTTATTTGGTCGAATAACCATTCATCAAAGAAAGTTTCAATTCTGTTTTAATCGCTGCTATCCCTAGTTAAAATATTTATATTTAAGCACGCCTCAAACTAGTACAATTGGCATTTTATGGGATTTGTACCTTATTCCTATTCGGAATTCTAGGATTAGCGAAGAAAGGACTAGTGTGTTCGAACGAAAATTGCTGATTTGGCTACGAAAGAAGGAATAAAATCATCAATTCTCATTTCCATTGACCAAGTAACCAACAACCTGTGTCCGTCAAAAACCCACCTATTTTTTCAATTTCCCAAAGCGAAAACCAACTTAACGAAAGGCCTCTCAAATGCCGTTTTTCTTGGTCTTTGATTATTTGGGTCCAATTGTTCTTCTGTATTCCCAATCTTCACGCACAGACAGAATTCATTGAGCTGAGGTTTGATCAAAAAGATGCTCCAAAAAAAGCCCGCTATTTTTTGTCTGGAAAAGTTAGCCAATTGGAAACCAAGGAGGCTCTTTCTGGAGTGGCCATACACATTGATGGGTATTTTAAGGGAAACAACACCGATCAAAATGGCTATTATTTTCTTGCTTTAGATTCTGGCCGACACCGGATTGTTTTCCGTCAGTTTGGAAAAAAAGCCCTTCATTACCAGATCCAATTGTATGGAGATGGACAATTGGATGTAGAACTTGTAAACCTTGATTTTGAACTAGCCATATTCACTGTTGAATCAGAAGAAAAAGACAGAAATATTCGTAACCCAATTTCTGGGGTGGCCAAAATGAAAATCGAAGACATCAAGCTTGTACCGGCTTTTCTTGGAGAGCCAGATGTCTTTAACGTACTGCAATCCATGCCTGGGGTAACGACTGTTGGGGAAGGATCAGCCGGCATGAATATACGAGGGGGTCGGGCAGATCAAAACCTAATCATGATGAATGAGACGATTGTACTCAGCAACAGCCATGCCTTAGGTTTTTTATCCTCATTCAATGGCGATGCTTTACAAAATTTCACCTTGTACAAAGGGACTGTTCCAAGCTATTTTGGAGGAAGGAGCTCCTCTGCCCTCAACATCGAAATGCGGAATGGAAATAAAGAAAAATGGGAAGGTAGTACCTCTTTGGGGACTGCCGTCAACAAACTGATGGTAGAAGGGCCGATTGTCCCTGAAAAAACTTCCCTAATTCTTGCCACTAGAATGTCCAATGCCAATTGGCTGTTGAATATGGCTAATGAAGGAGATATCCAAAATAGTGCTATAAAGTTTCATGACATCTATTTTGATATTAACCATCAGCTTACTCAAAAGAACAGCTTAGACATTAGCCTATTAAATACTGGGGATTACTTTAAGTTTTCCAATCAATTTGGGTTTGAATGGGATAACCTTGTTGGTTCTTTGAGGAGTAGGAATTTAGTAACGGACAATCTTTCGCTGATCGGGATGGCCGCTTACGGTTCATTCAACAACAGTTTTTTTGAACCCTCTCTGATAGACCCTTCCAAAATCAAAAATGGCTTGTATTACTACCAAGGAAAAATCACAGGATTATGGACTTTAGAAAAAATGGATATCAACTTTGGCGCCGAAGCAATTCAATACCAGATGAGATCGGAATCCCTAATCCCCTTGACACAAGAATCTGGGATTTTACCAAAAACTATCCACAAACAAAGAGGCATGGAATATGCCCCCTATATCTCTGCAGATTGGAACCCAACTGAAAATCTCTCCTTCTCGGGTGGGCTACGGTACTCTAATTACGCCCAACAGGCCCCCGACTCCGTCTTCAGGTATCAAGAAGGGCTTCCTATCTCAAGGTTTACAATCACTGGCGTCGATTTTGTAGAAAGCGGAAATATCGCCAAATACGCTGGTTTGGAGCCCAGATTTTCCTTCAGATGGACTTTTGACAAAGTCAAGTCTATCAAAGCAGGGTATTCGTTGATGAACCAATACCTTCAGACGATCTCCAATGCCACCGGCCCTACGCCTATTGATTTGTGGCAGCTGAGCACCAATTACATACTTCCTCAACGGTCCCACAATGCTTCTTTGGGGTACTTCAGAAATTACAAAGAAGACGAATGGTCGACTTCCATTGAAGGGTTCTACCGAAGTACAAACAACCAAATTGAGTACCGTAATTTTGCAGACTTATTCCTAAATCCACACCTAGAAACAGAATTGATCCAGGGTCAAGGCCTTGCCTTTGGTACTGAACTTCTGATCCAAAAAAACAGCGGAGGGATTACAGGTTGGCTAGCTTACACCTTCAGTAGATCCCTAATCAGGACCACTTCAGAATTTTCCGAAATTCAAGTCAATCAAGGAAATTGGTTTGCAACCAATTTTGACAAACCTCACAACATTTCCTTGGTGACTAATTTTCATGTGAAAAAAGGCAGAACTTTCAATACCAATGTCAATTTTTCATCTGGGCGACCGGTAACAGGACTATCATCCAACTATGTCATTGGGGCAGTTTCTGTTCCCAATTTTGGAAATAGGAATGAATTTAGGATTCCAAATTATTTTAGAATTGACTTTTCTTACTTGACAAATGGCTTCGTAAGAGACTGGGATGATCAAATCAATTTCAGCATCTATAACCTTACTGGAAGGAGAAATGCGTATTCTGTTTTCTTCCAAAGAGAGGGTAGAGTTCCGCGATTGGTCCCTTACCAGGTTTCGATTTTAGGAACCGCTTTCCCTTCTTTCACCTACACAGTAAAGTTCTGAAAATGCGCAAGAATCAAAACATATCCATCCTCTCAATCTTGGTATTTGCCCTTTTTCTAGTGCTTACAATTTCCTGTGTGGATCGGCTAGATTTTATGGGGGAAACCAATGCCGGTCAACTTATTATTTATGGTACATTCACTGATCTTGATGAAAGGCAGGTAGTGCATGTAAGTCGTACTTCTGAATCAGGATTAGCCCCTAAAGGCGTCCCAAATGCCCGTGTTACCCTAGTGAGTCAATCCGGTGGACGGTCTCCTTATTTCAGTTTGGGAAATGGGGAATATGAATTGAATGGTGTCCGGGCGGTAGCAGGGAATAGGTATGCTTTGGAAGTAGTAGTGGATGAAAAAGTATACCAATCTACGTTTGAAAAAGTACCAGAACTAGTTGCAGAAGATAAGCTCAGTTTTAGTTTTGACACCGAACCTTTCAGAACGGAAGATCCCGAAAACGTTTTTAAAGTCTTTTCAGAAACGACGCTTCCTGATACCCGAGATCCAATTTACCTGAGATGGACGATAGAGGAAACTTATTTATGGCCTTTGGCTTGGTTAAAAGGAACGGGTATTCCTCCTCCACAACCCCCTCCTTGCTTTATTTCGGATGTGATTGAACCCAATCGGATTAATTTATTTGATGGCTCCGGGACAAGTACTAGGAATTCAAATTTATTATTGGGGAGACGTTCGGTAGACAACTCTTTTCAATATCCATTCTTTGTAACTGTAAAGCAATGGAGCATCAATAGGGATGCGTATGCTTATTGGGAGAAAATCAAAATCGTCATCAACAACCAAGGATCCCTTTTTGATATCCCTCCTGCTCCTGTTTTTGGGAATATTTCCAATGTTAAAGACAGCGAAGAAATCGTACTAGGCTATTTTGAAGTTGCAAAAACGAAAACTACACGGATCTTTACTACCAATGCCGATGTGCCTTTTTTTCTCCTAGACCCCTGTCAATACATCCCTAGCAAGTCTGATGATTCCTACATTCCTGAATGTAAAAGTTGCGCAGCAAGGGCACAAGGCCGAAGCTGGACGACCAAAGCACCCGCCTGGTGGAAGTATGATTAAGTGAGCCAAGAAATTTCAAAGAAGACTCATCGTGATAAATTACTTGTATAAATCTGAAAGCTTCAAAATTCCATTTATATTGAAACTTGAATTTTAATTCGTTGCAATGGCATACCTAAATACAAAAGCTCAAAAAGAAACTACCTACGATGCTATCGTCATAGGTTCGGGTATCAGCGGTGGTTGGGCCGCAAAGGAACTTTGTGAAAAAGGACTAAAAACCTTGGTCTTGGAACGGGGAAGAATAGTGGAACATGTGAAAGATTACCCCACCATGCACTTAGATCCCTGGGATATGGAATTGAGAGGCGGACTTACCCCTGAGCAAAAGAAAAAACATTACAAGAACGGTCGCTCTGGATGGGTTGGCTTGGAGACGGAGCATTTCTGGGCAGACGATGAAGCAAATCCCTACACAGAAGTTAAACCTTTTCTTTGGCTTAGAGGGCATCAAATGGGAGGCAAATCATTGCTTTGGGGAAAACAAACCTATAGATGGAGCGATTTGGATTTTGAAGCCAATGCCAAAGATGGTCATGGGGTGGATTGGCCGATTCGCTACAAGGATATAGCACCTTGGTACACCTATGTGGAAAAATTTGCTGGGATTAGTGGAGAGGCCCTTGGCTTACCACAATTACCGGATAGTCATTTTCTTCCACCCATGGAATTGAATTGTGTAGAAAAGCACGTAAAAGAACGAATTGAAAAAGACTTCGCAGGAAGAAATTTGATAATTGGGAGGGTGGCCCATCTTACTGAGCCCCTTAACGGAAGAGGAAAATGCCAAAACAGAAACAGATGCAGCAGAGGATGTCCCTATGGAGCCTATTTCAGCAGTAATGCAGTGACCCTGCCTGCAGCGGATGCTACGGGTAATTTAACCATCAGACCCTATTCAATTGTCCAGTCTATCATTTACGACGAACAAAAAGGCAAAGCCACAGGGGTACGTATTATTGATTCTGAAACAAATGAGGACATCGAGTATTCAGCCAAAATCATATTTGTCAATGCTTCAACTTTAGGTACCACGCAGATTTTATTGAATTCAACCTCCAACCGATTTGAGAATGGTTTAGGAAATGATAGCGGGGAGCTTGGACATAACCTGATGGACCATACCTACCGAGTAGGTGCCACAGGAAAAGTAGAGGGTTTTGAGGAGGAATATTACAAAGGAAGAAGGCCCAATGGAATTTACATTCCAAGATATGTGAACATCGATGAGAAATCCAAAACGGATAAATTCCTTCGCGGATTTGGATACCAAGGAGCTGGATTCCGTGGAGGCAATCCCGCCAATAGTGAATCATTTGGAGCGGATTATAAGGATAGCATCTTAAAACCAGGCCCCTGGGAATTCTTTATAACCGGGTTTGCAGAATGTTTGCCTTACCATGATAATCAGGTGTATTTGAACAAAGAGGTCTTAGACAAATGGGGACAACCTACCTTATCCATAGATGCCGAGTTCAAAGCCAACGAAAAGGCAATAAATAAGCAAATTCAGGAAGATGCTGTAGAAATGTTGGAAAAATCAGGCCTAAAAGAGGTGATGGGTTTTGATAACAACCATCCTCCCGGATATGGCGTGCATGAAATGGGTACGGCTAGAATGGGACGAGACCCAAAGACCTCAGTTTTAAATGGTTTTAACCAGATACACAGTGTCAAAAACGTATTTGTCACAGATGGTGCGTGCATGACGTCTTCCTCTTGTGTAAATCCTTCATTGACCTATATGGCTATTACAGCCAGAGCCGCTGATTATGCAGTTTCAGAATTAAAAAAGAATAACCTTTAATCGATATGGATAGAAGAAGCGCCCTCAAAAAAGCCGGTGTACTGGCAGGTTCGGCAGTTGCTATGCCCTCTTTGATCTCTTTACTGCAATCGTGCACGAGTGAAAATCGATTAGATTGGCAACCGCTATTTTTTACAGAAACAGAAGCAAAAACAATTTCGGTCCTAGTAGATACGATATTGCCTCGCACAGATACGCCCGGTGCGCTGGATGTAAAATCGGATATCTTTATTGATAAGGTCATAGCAAAGACCTATGACGAAGAAGCACAAAATAAAATGCGGGCAGATATCGCTGCCTTTAACTCCGACTGCGAAAAGAATTTCGGGGGCAATTTCATTCAATTGAACGCTTCTGACAGGGAAAAAGTATTGCAGGCTGCCGAAAAGAACTCCGGTAAATTTAGTCCCGGAGTTTGGGGCACCGCGGTAGGAAAACAAGAGCCTATTGGTTTTTATAGGTCCATCAAATCCATGGCAATCTGGGCCTATTTCAGTTCAGAGGAAATAGGAAAGAACGTACTCGCCTATGACCCTATCCCGGGAACCTATGAGCCATGTATACCGGTTTCAGAGGTGGGAAATCGCTGGAGTTTATAAATTATTTTCAGGTTGGATTGAAACCAAGGATCATGGAGGCCTTCCGGTTTTTCAGGAAACTAGTAAGGTATTACAAGCCTATAGGCAGCAATTTGCGCCCATACAAGTGCTACCCCTACACTACTGCGACACCCCTCCCCCAAGGTAGGCAAGTTCGATCGCTTAAATTCCCTTGATAGCTAGGTTGAGACCTCAGGGGAGCGTTGGGAGTTTACTTGGACACAAGGTTTTAGGGGTTTTTGAGAAGAAATAAAGTCAAAAAATCCCAGCAGGTAGGTGGGTATTTTTTTTAGATGGAGAGATATTAGGTGGGCTTGTATCCCCAAAATAGGTCTGGGCCCATTCGGAGAAAAGTGATTTTAAAATGGATAGCGAGGGGTATATGGGTAGAAGGCTTCGCTATTTAGAAAAAAACACATTGCAAGCATTCAAAAACGAAAAGATTTATCAGTAACTTTCATTTCAACACCAATAGCATCTATATGTCACCTAGCCGGAGAAAATTTTTAAGCCTAGCTGCGCTTACATCAGGAGCAATGTCTCTTTCAGGAAACCTATTTGCAGCGAATAGTTTGAAGGAGGAGGAATACGATCTCCCCGCAAGTATTAGAGACTTGAAGCCCATGGTTGATGGGATTGTTCCGATTTCCGTGGAGGAAAGAAAACAACGAATTGCAAAGGCACAGGATTTAATGGCTCAGGAAAAAATTGATGCTATTTTTCTAGAAGGAACTGCTTCCTCATTTTATTTTACCAGCATGAGGTGGGGACAAAGTGAACGAACTTTTGGGGTGGTGATTCCTGCCTCAGGTCCCATCGCGTATGTTTGTCCGAAATTTGAGGAAGACCGCGCTATGGAACTAATCAACCCAGTTTTTGGAGATGAGATCCGTTGTTGGGAAGAACACGAAAGTCCCTATGCATTGATTGCAGGGATCGTAAAAGATAGGGGTGTCAAGCACAAAAGGATTGGCATGGAAGAACGTGTTAGATTTTTTATCGCAGATGGGGTAAAAAAGGCGGCACCTGGCTTTGAGATGGTTGATGCCACACCTATTACAGCTGGATGTAGGATGTATAAGAGCAAGGCTGAAATTGCCTTGATGCAAAAGTCAAACGATATCACCATAGAAGCCTACAAGGCAGCTTTTGCTACGCTCAGACCAAATATGCCACAGGCAGAGTTTAGAGCCAATATTTCTGCAGCCTTTAGAAAACTAGGCTATACAGGCAGTGCTATGGTGAACATAGGAAAATATTCCGCTATGCCACATGGCAGCATTGTTCCACAGACCATCCATGAAGGAGATGTAGTTTTGGTTGATGGGGGAACAAGTTGTGAGGGATATGCATCAGATATCACCAGAACCATTGTGTTTGGCAAACCAAGTCAGCGTCAGATTGATATTTGGAACCTTGAAAAAGAGGCACAGGATGCTGCATTCGCTGCCATAAAAATAGGTGCAACTTGTGAGTCTGTGGATGCTGCTGCAAGGGCAGTAATTGAATCTGCTGGATTTGCTAAGAATTACAAACTACCCGGATTACCCCATCGAACAGGACATGGAATCGGCTTAGAAGGCCATGAGTGGACCAATTTTGTAAAGGGCAACTTGACCAAATTAGCGCCGGGAATGTGTTTTAGCAACGAACCTACTATCGCCATTCCAGGAGAATTTGGAATTAGATTGGAAGATTGTTTGTACCTGGGAGAGGATGGTCCACACTATTTCTCAAAACAAAGTATTTCCATCGAGCAGCCATTTGGCTAGCGGGTAGTCAACTACAGCTCCAATGATTTTAAATCTATG
>JAURGC010000203.1 GCA_030833985.1 Algoriphagus sp.
GGGATAGATTGGAAATCTGTAGGCCAGCAATTTGCCACCTTTGGGGCCGTGACCGCCACTCAAAATTTATTAGTTTCAGAGGTAGCAGAATTTCCTGTATTACTCGATCAAGGAGCTAGCCCAGGAATTCAAAAGTTTATTTCTCGGAACCCATTAAACTTAGAGGTTTTTAAATTGGGGATTCCGCTGGAAGGGACATCTGCCAGTAATGGCCCTATTCATACGTACCGCTACCAAACATTTGGTAAATCTGAGGAGCGTTTGTTGGCCGAACAAAGTGTGCAAAAGGATTTTTTAGAAGGAATTTTCTCGAGTTCCTATCCTCACGCAGTTGCTTGGCTGACTGAAGGAAAAAGTAATTCACAATTGCTTGCCGAGCAAATTCAGTTTGTACTGGTCAAAGTAGAGGGTCGACAGGCCGACCTGATGAAAAGTATGGGGCTTGAGCCACTTCCAGGCGAGGAGGGAAACAGAACGGTGGTGAAATATTATATCCGATTTTTGGTACGTGAAGAACTTTATCTAGGCCCTACTTGGGACGCTCATCCGAATTGGCAAATTGCATTGAAGCAATTTTTAGCTAATCTTAAAAACTAACTTCAGAAATACCCAATCTCTCCGAATTCAAATCTTGTGTTGGATCGGCCAAGATTGATTTATTAAGTGGAATATAAGGTGTCATTTAGAAAAGGAATCAATGCCAAAACCATCGCTTGTTGGTAGTACGCTTCTCGAGTGACAAGCCCTTGGGTAAGTAAACCTACTGAACCGCCTTGTTGCTTGGAGTTTTGGGCTTGAAAGACGAGGTCATCTGCATGTCCCAATTCCATTCCTTCTCGAATCAACGCCACTATGGGAGGAGGTAAATAAAAAGTTCCAGTTTTGGATTGGCTACATTTTCCTGAACGGTGCATGACAAAGATCCAGGCAAAAGCATACATCCCTACCCGGTCCTCGTCTACTCCTCCCTCTAGGCCTACCCAGAAGTCTGCTTTTGGCAACAATTTTTTGGCATGGGTAGCTCGATTTCTGGCACCTAAAAGTGTTTCTGACTCAGAGCGCGGTTGGGCAGGTATGCCAGAATGAGCATCCACGCCTTCTACCCACCATTCCCCTCCAAAAGCTTGAAAAAATGCCTCTCGGGTACAGCCCACTTTTACTGGGTTTTTGCTGCCCACCACAACTCGTGTGGAAGTGCCCTGGGTGTCTGCCTTTTTGGTCAACACTTAAGCCATGTTAGTGAACACTTGGTTGACATCGTCATCCTCCTCCAAGCGATCAATAAGCTTATTGATGAGTTCTTCCTGCTCTTCAGTCAATTCTGTTAGGGTGGTTGGGAAACGCTGGAAATCTGCTGAAATAACCTCGATACTGCGGTCTTCCAATGCCTTCTGCATCAATCCAAAATCTTCGAATTCAGTGTAAGCAAAAATTTCACCCTCGTTTTCTGCAATTTCAGTAAGTCCAAAATCAATCAATTCCAATTCGAGTTCTTCCAGGTCGTACGAAGCTTTGGCAAAGCGGAACACTGCTTTTCGCTCAAACATAAAGCTTACCGATCCCGAAGTGCCTAACGAACCCCCTGCTTTGGAAAAATAGGAGCGTATATTAGCCACAGTCCGGTTAGTGTTGTCAGTGGAGGTTTCTACGATGAAAGGAACGCCAAAGGGACCATATCCCTCGTAAACTACTTCTTCGTAATCTTTTTCATCCTTATTGGAAGCACGTTTGATGGCACCTTCAATTCGATCTTTTGGCATTTGAGCACCTTTGGCATTTTGAATCACCGTTCGAAGCTTGGCATTACTGGAAGGATCGGGCCCTCCGGCCTTTACGGCCATCACGATTTCTTTCCCTAATCGTGTAAAAACCTTGGACATTTTGTCCCAACGCTTGAATTTTCTTTCTTTTCGGAATTCAAATGCTCTTCCCATGGATTTGCTGTTTATATAGTACAAAAATAGCAATTTCTTTTCTTGGATAAAGTGCAAATTTTTAAAGTCGGGCGTATTCTAGGAGGAAAAACCACTCAATTTAATTATCCGCCTTGTCACCAGTAGCCTAAGGAAAATAGGGTTTGACCTTCATTTTAATGAGCAGCGGTCTTTATTCTATATTCCCTGGGGTCAGTTCTCCTAGGGAGCCACAGTCATGCCAGTGGGGAACCAGGTTACTCAATATTAAAGAGATGCTGGGTATAATTAAACTTATCCCTTTGGGTTGAGTCTAAATTTTGAAACAAACCAATTATATCATGAAAAAATGGATTTTAGGAGTTACCGTATTGATGGGGATGAATTTCGGACTTGCTGCGCAGCAACACAGGAATTTTTCACAACGGAGTTCTGCTGAGCGCGCTCAGGTTATGACTCAGCGAATGGCAGAAGAACTCAAGTTAACGGTTGAACAAAAAAAGCAGGTAGAACAACTCATGCTTGAAAATGCAACTCGGCAAGAAGAACTTTTGAAAAAAAGGGAAGCAGAGTTGGAGGCTTTGAAGGAGTTCCGAAAGGGGCAAAAACAAAAAATGGACGCAATTCTTACGGAAGACCAAAAGCAAATTTTGGAACAACGAAAAGCAGCCATGGGGCCTAGAGAAAAACACCCTTCTTTTGAGGACCACCCGAGAGGTAGGGGACCGAGGCATAGAAGAGCACACTAAAAAAAGGGCCAGAGAGATCTGGCCCTTTTTTTAGTTTATCTTCACTTTATAATGATTCGCGTTGTTCTTCAACTTCGTACAAGGAGGCGTCTTTTCGCGGAAGGGAAGAGGAGCCCATCAAATACTCATCTACCATTACTGCAGCCTCTCGGCCTTCAGATATAGCCCATACAACCAAAGATTGAC
>JAURGC010000131.1 GCA_030833985.1 Algoriphagus sp.
TACCTTAAAAAAGGTCTTGTTGGCTTCTTGTTCCTGTTGATTTAACATCGCTTCAATCTTCTTCGCTGTTTTGGTAATCGCCAATCCCCCAAGCCCGGTGCAACGCAAGGTATTTGGAATCGCATCTCCCACTTTTTTCATGGTTTCTACGACCTCATCCAATGGAATCAAATGGTTGTAGTCAGACAAAGCCATGTTGGCACAGGAGATGGCGTTGGTAGCCGCCATCACATTTCGATTCAGACAGGGGGCTTCTACACGGTCTGCGATCATGTCGCAAATCATACCCAGCGAAGATTGCAAGGCCATAGAGGCTGCTCCAAGGGATTGGTCTAATGTTCCCTTTTTCAATTCCACAATGCCGGCGGCGGCCATCCCTGAGCCAGAACCGCATTCAGCCATGCAACCTCCCACTTCGGCAGCGAAAGTGGCATGCGCGGCAATAAACACGCCGATGATGCCGGCAGCAAGCATCGCTTTGACCGTTTCATCTTCTGGCAAAGAAAGTGCCCTACTGATACCAATGAGGGCGCCAGGGAGGGCTCCACAGGAGCCAGCTGTTGGAGCTGCTACCACCACACCCATCGAACTTTTGACCTCCATCATGGCAGAGGTATAGAGGATTACTTGGTTCAGAATATCTCCTTCCACCAGCTTTTTGTCTTCAAGCTGCTTCTGAAATTCAAGGGATTGCGGACCCAAAATCCGATCCGCATACTTCGTCCCTTTCAAGCCAAGGTCGATGGAATTTTGCATGATCTGCACAATGCTCCGCATCTTTTCAAAAACCTCTGCTCTCGAAATATTCCCACGCATACTTTCGTAATCCACTGCGAGTTCCCAGAGGGCGTGGTTTTTGTCAGCATTAAACGCCAACATTTCTTCACAGGTAATGAAGGGAACTTCCAAGCCCTTTCGGGACATGACTGGGAGTACTGGGTTGATCTTTTTAATGAAAAGTACTTCCTCTAGTTGGAGAAGCTCCTGACAGACATCCTCATTCAAAAAGGTGTTGGCTTTGATTTCGATGAAGGTGGATTTGCCATGCCGTACTGTGATTTCATCACAGGGCATGGAGGTTTCAATAAATTCAGGGAGGGTACCGACTTCCTTTACATAAACTAGCGTCTGGTAAAAATCCCCTGCCATAGTGACTTGGGCACCATCGATTTCAATGATTTCAATCATACCCCCTCCCGTAGAAATGGCGGTTACCTCACGGGATTCTTTCGTATTGGTCAGCGTAAGCTTGTAGGTATTGGGGTGAGTGGCACCGATCGGGTGGATATCGATTTTTATTTGTATTCCTGCCTCAGCAATAGCTTGTAGGTAATCTGGGAGCCGTTCTTCGTAGGCTTCCCAACCCAAAAAACCTCCAAATAATCCCATGTCTGAGCCTTGCCCCTTATGCGTAGTAGCGAGGGAGCCATTGGGATCAAACTCCACATACACCTCCTGGATATCCCCATCCATCAAGTCGCGGCACATCCGCCCGATTCGAATGGATGCAGCACAATGTGAACTCGAAGGACCACGCATCACCGGGCCGATCACATCATTGAATATGCTTGGATAAGATTTCATAGGGTAAAATTTTAAAGTTCACAAAGGCAATACAACTTAAATATAAGGGGATAGGCCTTCTTTTTGCAATAAGTTAAAAATAGAGCTTGAACCTGCATATCCTGCACTTGCACCAAAATCCTAATTTAAACTGATATCGATAAGGTTTACTCGCTTCTCGGATTTTTGAAATTCAAGTTTATTTCATCCAAATTACTTTAGCATAGAAATAAACTTCCTGATTTCCAGGACTTAAATTATTGCTTAACTTAATATTCCCTAAAGCAGGCTTGTCCCACTTGTTTTTTAGGTTATCAACTAAACCCCAGTCACCTGAATGAGACCGATTGTTCAAATATCACTTGACCTCACCAATATCGATGAAGCTTTAGAAACAGCAGCTCTTGCTATGCGTGCTGGAGTAGATTGGTTGGAAGCAGGCACACCGCTGATCCTTGCGGAAGGGCTTCATGGAGTCCGAAAATTGAGAGAATCTTTTCCGGAAGTCCCAATTGTCGCCGATCTTAAAACCATGGATGGAGGGTATCTAGAGGCGGAAATGATGGCAAAAGCTGGAGCCACGCATGTGGTAGTCATGGCGCGCGCCCATGCTGAAACCATCAAATGTGTGGTACAAGCAGGAAAAGACTTCGGGGTCAAAGTGATGGGGGACAATATGGTTTGCTCAGATATGGTGGAAGGGGCTAAATTTTTAGAGGATCTGGGTTGCGATTATGTGATTCACCACATTGGATACGATGAGCGAAGGGGAATTGCAGCAGCAGGGCATAGGATGCCTAGTCCCCTGGATCAATTACAGGAAGTAGTGAAATCCGTTAATATTCCTGTTCAGGCTGTTGGGGGACTTTCTCTTGAACAAGCCATTCAATGTCCCCAATTTGGAGCGCCCTTAGTTGTCTTGGGCGCGCCCTTAACGATTGATGCGGATGCTTTCAAAACTGCCAACGGAGACCTTGAAACTTCCCTTCGCAAAATTTGTGAAGCCATACATTCTCAAGTAACTGCCAACCCAAAAAGCAACTAATCCATGTATTCATCCACAAAATCAGCAGCAGTAGTCAACTATTCCGAAGTCAAAGGGTCGGTAGAAATCAGAGAAATTTCCATCCCCGAAATCGGGGAAGACGAGGTTTTGCTAGCCGTAGAAAACGTAGGTGTCTGCGGTTCTGACCTCCATCAATGGACTTCTGATCATAGCTGGCAAGTAAACTATCCAGTCGTTTTAGGACATGAGTTTGGAGGTAAAGTCGCATCTATTGGAGCAAGGGTTGCTGGCTGGAAAGTGGGTGATCGGGTGGTGAGTGAGACTGCTGCGGTCATTGATACGCAGAACCCCATGAGCCGAGTCGGCTTGTATAATTTGGATCCAACAAGGAAAGGCTTTGGCTATGGAGTGAATGGTGCAATGACCAAGTTTGTGCGGGTTCCAGCAAGATGCCTCCACCAAATTCCGGATTCACTGTCATTTGAACAAGCCTGTTTGACCGAGCCTTGCTGCGTGGCCTACAACTCAGTAGTTGGAAATTCCAGGGTACAGCCAGGAGACAGGGTTCTGGTGATAGGGCCAGGTACCATTGGGATTCTTTGCGCTGCAGTGGCGAGACTTTGCGGAGCTGAGGTGGCTATCCTTGGTTTGGAATCAGATCGAGGGCGATTAGAAATAGCAAGAAAATATGGGGTTGAACCAATTATAAATTCAGCAACGGACTGGGCTAAAAAAAGAGATGGGTTGGGTGCAGACCTGGTGGTAGACGCGGCAGGGGTAAGTGCTACGTTGAAAATAGCGATGGATTTGGTACGCCCAAATGGTCAGATCACAAAGGTAGGCTGGGGACCTCAGCCATTGAATTTTTCGATTGATCCAATTGTCCAGAAAAATGTGCGACTTCAAGGAAGCTTCAGTCATAATTGGCCTATCTGGGAAAAGGTAATCGGCCTTCTTGCAAGTGGAGCACTTGATGTAAATCCAATCATCGGAGGGGTATGGCCGATTACAGAATGGCATGAGGCTTTTGAAAAAATGCATACAGGACAAGTAGTAAAAAGTATTTTGAAACCAGTTTAATATGAGGCTGAAAGATAAAGTAATCATCGTAACCGGCAGCACGACGGGAATCGGAAAAGCAATCGCCAAGCGATGTGTAGCTGAAGGGGCCAAAGTGGTCATTCATGGTTTGGAGCAGGACTTGGGAGAAGAAGTGCTTGCTGAAATTGGAACCAAACACGCGGTTTTTCATCAGGAAGACATTACTAGCGCAACATGCCCAGACAATTTGGTGAATCTGGCAGTGAAAACTTTCGGGAAAATTGACGGTGTAGTCAATAATGCAGCTTGGGTCATTGCCTCAGACATTCATAATACGGATCGTGCATTTTTCCAAAAAGTACTGGACATCAATACCATTGCACCATTTCTTTTGATTCAGAAAGCCCTGCCCGAACTTATAAAATCCAAAGGCTGCGTACTTAATATAGGTTCTATTAATGCCTGGAGTGGTGAGCCGAACTTATTGGCCTATTCAGTTTCCAAAGGAGCAATCATGACATTGACTGGAAATTTGGGCGATTCCTTGATGCGGGAATATGGTATTCGCGTAAATCAAATCAACCCAGGCTGGGTACTTACCGAGCGGGAAAGGGAACGGAAAAAACTCCATGGGCTTTCGGACACCTGGTACGAAGAGCTCCCATTAATTATTGCTCCTTCAGGTAGAATTCTCTGGCCGGAAGAGATTGCTGCTGCCTGCATATTTTGGCTTTCTGACGAAAGCGGACCAGTCTCAGGCCAAGTCTTGACTCTGGAACAACATCCGATGATTGGACGAAATCTCCCAAAAGACAATAAAACCTTCCAATAAATCACCATGCCTAAATTAGCCGCATTTCCCAAAGCTTTTATGCAGCAGCTTTGCAAAGATGGAACAATGAAAATTGCCGAGTGGATTGCGCTTGCTTCCAAACTTGATATTGAAGGGTTGGAGTGGTATGCGGGGTTTCTTGAAATGGGGGATAAAAGCAACTGGTCGGAATTTAGAAAAATGGTGGAAGATACTGGCAAAGTAATCCCCATGATGTGTTGCTCTCCCGATTTTACACATCCTGATCGTTCTTTTCGGGTCAATGAAATCCAGAAGCAAAAAAACTGGATTGACATGACCTATAGTTTAGGTGGGTCCTATTGCCGCGTTCTTTCTGGCCAAAAAAGACCTATTTTATCTATTAGGGAAGGCGTAAAACTTGCTTCCGAAAGTATTCAGGAATGTCTTCCTTATGCTGAGGAAAGAGGGATTACCCTGATTCTGGAAAATCACTACAAGGATGATTTTTGGGAGTATCCGGAATTTGCCCAGAAAATGGAAGTCTTCAGTCTACTGGTCAACGAAATCCATCATCCGAATTTTGGAGTAAATTACGATCCAAGCAATACTTTTCTCGCTGGAGAAGATCCGCTAGAATTGCTGTATAAAGTTTCTGACCGTGTCGTAACCATGCATGCTAGTGATCGCTATCTGAAATATGGGACTATAGAAGACTTACGAAATGAAGAAGGAGGGGCTTTGGGATATGCCAAAAGGCTAAGCCATGGGGAAATCGGAAAGGGGATGAATAACTACGATGCCATTTTCACAGAATTGAAAAGAGTTGGTTTTGACAGTTGGATCAGCATTGAGGATGGTGTGGATGGCATGGATCAATTGGAGAGAAGCGTGGCTTTTCTTAAGAAAAAAATAGCCTATTATTGGCCTGATAATTAAATCATTTATTACCTATGGAAGCCATTAATCTGCATCAATCCCAGTGTATACTCGGGGAATCTCCCTATTGGCATGCTGCCAGAAAAAGTTTTTTCTGGGTAGATATTGAAAAGGGAGAATTGTATGAATTTCAGGTGACTTTCAAAAAAACCACCAAACGAAAATTCAATCAGCGCCTTTCTTTGGTAATTGAAGGTCAGGGAGAGTATTTAATCCTAGCCTTGGACCGAAAAATTGCTCGATATGATCTTGAAACTGAAAAATTGAGTTGGCTGACTGAGGTAGAAGAAGATCAATCGCTCCATAGATTTAATGATGGCGCATGCGATGCCGATGGTAGGCTATGGATTGGAACCATGAGTACCAAATTCACGCCAGAATCAGGTGCGCTGTACAAGATTACTGCAGAGCTGAATCCAGAAAAAATGTTGAATAAGATCACCATTTCCAATGGAATGGCTTGGACTTCCAATAATGAAACCTTCTACTACATTGACAGCCCCACTCAGGAGGTAAGAGCCTATCAGTTTGATTTGGGAACAGGTGAAATTAATTTTGATCGAACGGTCATCCGCGTGCCAAAAGAATGGGGTACACCTGACGGAATGAGTATGGATCAAGAAGGGAAACTCTGGGTTGCACACTACGGAGGATTTGGAGTGTATTGCTGGGATCCGGAAAATGGGGAGCTCTTGAAAAAAATTGTCTTACCTGCTCCTCATGTGACATCCTGCGTATTTGGAGGTGAAAATCTTGATCATTTGTTCATCACCACGGCAAGAGAAAATCTTACCGAGGCCCAACTGCAAGCATATCCCCAAAGTGGGGATGTGTTTTTAGTTAAGACAAACACGCAGGGATTCTTACCCAATCCTTGTCAATTCTAAACGCTATTACCAAGTAGGAACTTAAGTGCAAGCATATTACAGGGTTTTTGTAATGTTCAAGAATTAAAGTCCTACTCTAATTCTTTTTTATTTACTTCCTAAGGGATATCCCTAATTCAGAATTATTATGGTATAGAATTTTACTTTACAGTCACGCTCATCCGATTTAAATAGTATAAAAATTCACTTCAAGGGCAGGAAATTTTTAAAAAAGGAGGATGTTCTATCCATAAACCACTCTAAATCAATAAAGTAGCCTAGCTAGGAATCGAACCTAGATCTAACGTTTAGGAAACGCTTGTTCTATCCGTTGAACTACAAGGCCAGATAGTGCTGCAAGATAGTTCCAATCTCAACTTTTACACAAATATTTTCTAGTCAACATGTGGCATTTCAATCCTTTATCGTATCTTTGCAGTCCAAAA
>JAURGC010000065.1 GCA_030833985.1 Algoriphagus sp.
CGAGGTAAAAGGAAGTACAAATACACACCAGAGGGCAAACGTCATTGGGCTTCGATTAGTAAGTCTAGTCGAATCCGGCTGGGAAGGAAAAAATAGAAATGAAAACCAATCCTAACCCAAATTGGGAGAAAGGGATTGTACGCTTCTACCTGCTTTTCCTCCGAAAGCTCAGAATCAAGATTAAGGCAGGTCTCCTGGCTCGTTTGACTTTTTGCAGGCCTTCTCAGTTTCGATGAAACCAATGGCGGGTTTGCAAAAGCTTTTTCCTAAATCATCTTTAGGAAATCAAACTTACAGTTGCGGGGACAGCTCCGGTATTGCACCGGATTCCCTTTTAATTCCAAGAACCGAAACATTCGGGTTGGAAACCAAAATCAATGTAAATAACGCCCTATTTAAGTTCAATAAAAAGGACTTACTCCGCATTTTTTTGAGAGTCAAGCGCTACCTCTTACCTTGCATCAAATTTCCTTCAAGGCCTACATGCAAACTTTCCCAAACGTTTTGCAATCCCTACTCTACCGGCTTAGCTATTTGCTGTGGTTTGGGGTTATTTTGCTTTTCCTTTCTTGTGGGGAAAAAAAAACCGATGCTCTCGTCAAAACAGCCATTCCACTGGATTTTGCAACAGGATTCAAGCTGTATGAGGGGGAAGGCTTTTGGGAAATTGAAGTTAGCAAAGGCTATACGGGTTCCTCAGAAACCTACCGCTACCTGGTCCTGGATTCAGGTGTACAAGTCAATTCGGGTAACTACGATGCAGTCATTCAGCTTCCCATCTCTCAAGTCGTACTGACATCGACCACCCAGGTTCCTCATTTAGATGCCTTGGGACAGACCGATCTGCTGGTAGGTTTTCCCCAACTCGATTTGATCTCCTCTCGGGCTGCACGGCAATTTATTGCAGCGGGAAAGATAAAAGAATTGGGTGCGGGGCCTTCGGTAAATCCTGAGCTAGTGCTGGACCTACAACCCGATTGGATGATGATTTCTACTCTCGGAGAGGATCTTCGGTACATAGAAGTATTCAAAAAAGCGGGAATCCCTGCACTCATCAACGGGGAATATGTAGAACAAAATCCCTTGGGCAGAGCCGAATGGATCAAGTTTACTGGAGTTCTTTTGGGCAACTACCCTGAAGCATTGATCCAGTTTGAGCAAATCAAAAAAGCCTACAACGAAGCTGCAGTCCTTGCGAGTTCGATTATGGAAAAAGATAAGCCTCGAGTCCTCAGCGGAGTGATGTACCAGGACATCTGGTATGCACCAAGCTCAGAAAGTTGGGCAGCACAGCTTCTTAGCCAAGCGGGGGGTAAGTATGCATTCGAGGAGAATGTGGGGTCGGGCAGCCTGCAACTCAATTTCGAATATGTGCTGGACCGAGCCAGCTCAGCTCCGATATGGATTGGGGCAGCAGACTATGCCTCTAGAGCTGAAATGGGGACTCGCGAACCGCGTTACCAAGCTTTTACTGCTTGGGAGACTGGGGAATTGTACACCTACACTGCCAAGAAAGGAGAAACAGGAGGCTTAGAGTACTTTGAATTGGGCTATTTGCGTCCCGATTTGATTCTAAAAGACCTGATAAAAATCTTACATCCCCAGTTATTGCCAGAGTACCAGTCTTATTTTTACCAAAAATTACCGAACTAAGTCGATCAAATTGTGATTTCCTCCCGTATTTTAGCTTGGAAGTATCGGATTGACACCAATTATTTCAAATCCTAGCCTCAAGTATTTTCCCCTTTCCATGTCCTTCAAAATTTCCCTTTTTCCATTTGCCTTGCTCCTACTTGGGATAAGTTTCTTACTCAATCTGAGCATGGGTAGCATATGGATTCCACCAGTAGAACTAGTAGAAGGGCTGGTATCGGGAAATTGGGCCAAAAATTCCTGGGAGCAAATTATCTTGCATTACCGACTTCCTAAGGCCTTGGTAGCGATTTTGGCAGGGATAGGTCTCAGCGTAAGTGGCTTACAGATGCAAACTTTTTTTCGAAATCCATTAGCAGGCCCCTATGTGCTGGGAATCAGTTCTGGCGCAGGACTAGGCGTAGCCCTATTGATGTTGGCAGGAGCTGCTTTTGGGGTATCCCTTACCGGACTCAATTCCTGGGCAATTGCGGGGGCAGGAATAGTGGGTGCAGGCAGCTTGTTGGTTCTCGTTTCGCTAATAGCCTGGCATGTAAAAGATTCTATGACTTTATTGATCGTAGGTCTGATGGTGGGCAGTGTGGTAGCTGCAGTGGTAGCGGTGCTCTCCTTTTTTTCGGGTGCTGAAGCCTTGAAGCTTTTTACCGTCTGGTCCATGGGTAGTTTAGGTGCACTAACCTGGTCACAGGTGAGCATTCTTTGCCTTCTGATTTTGATTGGAACAATTCCCATAATCGGATCTATAAAATCCTATAATGCTTTGCTTTTGGGGGAAACGTATGCCCGCAGCATGGGCATTCATACGTCCAGGCTCCGTTGGTGGATGATTGGTAGTACAGGGATTTTGGCGGGTGGGATTACCGCTTTTTGTGGCCCCATCGCATTCTTGGGAATAGCCGTTCCTCATCTAGCCCGTATGGCTTGGAAAAGTGCAGATCATCGGGTGCTATTCCCCGGTTCAGCCATCTTTGGGGCAAGTTTACTCCTACTCTGCGATAGCTTTAGCCACTTTCCTGGATGGGCAAGTTCCTTACCCATCAATGCAGTCACCTCCTTGATCGGTGCCCCTTTGGTAATTTCTTTGATTTTAAGAAAAAATTTAAGCAAGGATTTTTAGCCATGGCAAACCAACACATCACCTTAGAAGGAATTGGACTAAGTTTGGGCTACAGCCAGCTAGGAAAGCGGAAAGAACTCCTCCATGACCTTTCTTTCCAGTTGTATTCAGGTGAACTCACTTGTCTCTTAGGGCCGAATGGAGTAGGAAAATCCACACTGATCAAAGCAATTCTAGGAAATCTCAAGCCTTGGGAGGGGAAGTTGATTTTGGGAGAACAAGAACTCCAAACCTTCCCCCTGGAGGAGCGTGCCAAACGAATCGCTGTGGTTCTTAGCGAGCCGAGTTACCCTAGTAACCTTACCGTTGGACAGCTGGTCGCATTAGGCAGAACGCCTTATACCAATTGGGGCGGAGAACTAAGTAAAGAAGACAGAAAGTGGGTAGAGCAGGCACTTTCAGACACGCGATTGGGTGAAATGCAAGACGAGCGGCTGGGTGAACTCAGTGATGGACAACGGCAAAAGGCCATGATTGCAAGAGCTTTGGCGCAGGATGGATCTGTGATTGTATTAGACGAGCCCACAGCGCATTTGGATTTGGTGAATCGATTTGAAATCATGACGCTATTGCGGGAGATTAGCCACATAAAACAGAAGGCTGTGTTGGTTGTGACCCATGACTTAGACATTGCCTTGGAGACTGCAGACCGATTTTGGCTGATGAATTGTGGCAATCCCTTGTACATGGGTAGGCCAGAAGACATCCTTCTTTCGGGAAAAATCCAGGACCTTTTCCCAGGAGAAAAGTACCGTTTTGAGTTGGAAAGGGGAAAGGTGGAGCTGCGGCAAGTACCTGACAACCTACCGATAAAAGGCCCTGCTGTGGGGGTGTATTGGGTAAAAAAAGCCCTCTATAAAGCAGGGATAAAAGAGTTATCAGAAGAAATCGTCATTGAACCTGATTTTCGATTGACCTACAAGGAAAAAACAGTTGCTTCCATTGAAGAGCTTATCCAACTCATCCAAGCTGCTAAAAATTAAGAATCAATTACTTTAGGCATGCAAATTTCAATCTCAAAATTGAAAAAATTAAATCTATTTTGAAGAAACATGCAACTAACCCTTTCAAAAACTTACCCCTAAACAAGGAAAATTTCTTCAATAAAATTCTTCGTCAAAAGGGTAGGTAGCAACACGTATTCTTTTCGCTGTACAAAATCATTTATCTTTCGAGACCAAATTGGAATTCTCATGAAGCGTCTTGCAATTCTCGCCACCGGCTCTGGCAGCAATGCCGAAAAAATCATGGAACACTTTGCCCATTCCTCCAAGGGGGAGATTGCCTTGGTGGGGACCAACAAGGAAGATGCAGGGGTTTTGGTACGAGCGAAAAAATTTGGAGTACCCACATTTACCTTTACTCGCAAAGAAATGGAAGCTGGCGTCCTTTTGGCCAAGTTGCAGGAAGAACGAGTCGATTGGGTGATCTTGGCTGGGTTTTTACTCAAGGTACCGGATGAATTGATCCGTGCCTTCCCAGACCGGATGGTGAATATCCACCCTGCCCTACTCCCGAATTACGGAGGAAAAGGAATGTATGGACATCATGTGCATGAAGCCGTAAAAGCTGCTGGAGAGACTGAATCAGGTATTACGATTCATTTGGTCAACGAACATTACGACGAAGGAAAAATTATTTTTCAGGCAGCCACTTCCCTCCTCCCAGAGGACAGCGCAGAAACCATCGCCGCTAAGGTGCTTGCATTGGAGCACCAGTACTTTGCAGGGGTGATTGAAGGGTTGCTTTAAGCATCTCTTCCTCTTCTTCCTTCAGCAGTGGACATTCATCATTCGACATTAAAAAAACTGAAAAATGGTGATTAAATTAAGATTTATGAAAAGGTCTCAAAAAGGAAAACTAAGTTATAATCGATGCATCAAGTCGCTGCTTTCCCTGCCTTTAATTTTTCTATTCTTAATTACAGGCAATGGGGAAGCCGCTCAATCATTGGATTACATTACAAAAAAGGACATCACCTTCCCCAGTGAAGAAATCATCCTTGCTGGAACCCTCTTTTCCCCTCCCCAGCCACAAGTAGCCATAGTTCTTGTGCATGGTTCAGGTCAAGAAAAACGAATGACTCGGTTTGCAGAACGATTGGCGACCCATGGGATTACCGTACTCACCTACGACAAGCGTGGCGTTGGAGCATCCGGAGGAATTTATGCGGGTCCAGAGGTAGGAACCAATAATGTGGATTCGACTAACCTCAGTCTTTTGGCAAAAGATGCAAGTGCCGCTGTAAATAAACTGCAAGAGGTAGCGATGGATTTGCCTGTTGGATTGGTTGGATTCAGTCAGGCAGGATGGATCATTCCAATGGCTGCGACCCAAAATTCTTTGGTGGATTTTATGGTTTTATTTAGCGGGCCAACAATCACCAGCCTCGAACAACTTCGGTTTCAGTTTCACACGAATGGAGATCCAAATTACTGGGAAACTCATTCTGAAGTAGATGCACGTGAGGCTATCAAAAAAGATCCCGATCGTTTTCAATTTACCCCTATAGACCCGATACACCCCCTGAACAACCTTGCTATCCCTGGACTTTGGCTCTATGGGGCAAAGGATATTCAGGTTCCAGCACAGCGCTGTATCGAACAATTAAATCAACTAAAGGAGGAAGGGAAACCCTATGATTACAGAATTTATTTGAATTTGGGACATAATACGGCAACTTCCAGCGATGAAACACCAGTGGAGGATGCGATCCTATGGATTCATCAAGTCCTAAATTCTAAAAAAATACTTTAGTAGACACTCTCTAAAAATTTGAATTCTTCCAATAGAACCCATCTTAGTGAGTTTAAATTAACTAGCTACGTCACCTTTCAACTTAACTTTTATGAATAAAGATTTAATTCTTCGAGAGAAGTTAGCCCTACAGCGAACTATCCTTGCCAACCAGACTACCTTTCTTTCCTTTTTACGAACCTCCTTGTATTTTCTAGTCGCTGGAATTAGTATCAATAACCTAACTACTATTCCAAAAAAAGAAGCAGTTGAACTCCTTTTTATTGGATTGGGAATCGTGATCTTTGTTGCCGGGTTGATTAATTTTCTGACTAATTCAAAGAAAATCAAGGAAAGTGAAAAACACGTAGGCGATTACAAAGACGAATATTTGAATTAACTATTTTTTACAATTACAAATCCAAGCACTTTAAAGAAATCCGTTTTTTTACTAGGGGTTACAGAAGTTATCAAGCCTGATTAATTGCATCCCCTAGCTAAAAAAAGGATTCCTCAAGAACTTTTCTGGAGAAATTTCTTCTTCTTTTCCCCAAGCCCTTCCGCACATTTTTTCTACCTTTGTTACTTCTTAAATCTCATCCCACTTTGCTCCCATGGCTCTCAAAAAAATACAGTCCGCCCTCATCTCAGTTTATTACAAGGACCACTTGGAACCCATCATCGCTTTGCTCAAAAAGCAAGGTGTGACCATTTATTCCACTGGCGGCACTCAAGAATTTATTGAAGCACAAGGAGCACAAGTAGTGCCTGTGGAAGAACTCACTAGCTACCCTTCCATTTTTGGAGGACGTGTAAAAACCCTCCATCCGAAGATTTTTGGAGGTATCCTACACCGTAGAGACCACGAAGGCGATGTGGCGCAGGCAGCTACTTATGACATTCCGGCCATTGACTTGGTGATTGTGGATTTGTATCCCTTCGAAGAAACAGTCGCTTCCGGTGCTTCTGAAGCAGATATCATCGAGAAGATTGACATTGGCGGCATTTCGCTCATTCGAGCAGCTGCCAAAAACTTCAAGGACGTCACCATTATCGCTTCCAAAAACCAGTATGCGGAATTGGAAGCCAGACTTTCCGCTCAAGAAGGAGCTACTACCCTAGAAGACAGACGCTACTTTGCTGCTCAGGCCTTCCAGGTGTCCTCCAACTACGATACCCATATCTTCAACTACTTCAACCAGCAAGAAGGAATCCCTGCACTGAAAGTATCTGAAAGCACAGCCAAGGTGCTTCGGTACGGAGAAAACCCACACCAAGCAGCACATTTCTATGGAAACTTGGAGGAGCTATTTGAGCAACTACATGGGAAGGAGCTTTCCTATAACAATCTGGTTGATGTGGACGCCGCAGTCAACCTCATTGCTGAATTTCCAGATCATACAGCTTTTGCCATCCTCAAGCATACGAATGCCTGCGGTTGCGCTACTGCAGCTTCCGTAAAAGAAGCCTATCAAAAGGCTTTCGCGGCAGATACTACCTCCGCCTTTGGAGGTGTCCTGGTAACCAATAAACCGATAGACCTCGCTGCGGCAGAAGAGATGAACTCTCTATTTTTTGAAGTGTTGATCGCTCCTGCATTTAGCCCTGAGGCATTGGCAGTATTGACAACGAAAAAGAATCGAATTCTCTTGCTCCAGAAAATGTCCGTTCCAGGAACAAAAATGATTAAAACCCTCTTGAATGGGGTCATCGAACAAGACAAGGATTTAGCTACTGAAGGCAAGGGAGATTTTACCGTAGCCACTACCCTGGCCCCTAGCGAACAAGAACTAGATGCCTTGGTCTTTGCAGCAAAAGTGTGTAAACACACCAAATCCAATACCATTGTATTGAGCAACGATTCGCAACTATTTGCCTCTGGAGTAGGGCAAACCTCCCGAGTGGATGCCTTGAGACAAGCCATTACCAAGGCCAATGAGTTTGGCTTCAACCTAAAAGGTGCCGTCATGGCCTCCGATGCCTTCTTCCCCTTCCCAGACTGTGTCGCCATCGCCCATGAAGCTGGCATCACCGCGGTGGTACAGCCTGGGGGCTCGATTAAGGACCAGGACAGCATTGACTACTGCAATACCCAAGGCATGAGCATGGTGCTGACAGGTGTCCGCCACTTCAAACACTAAAAAATCAAGACATTCGAGGTTTTTGAAACCTCTAAGATCAAGTTCGAATTCAAACTCAGAAAAATGTTGTACTTCGTACTTGGTACTTTGTACATTGTACGTTTATGAAAGCACACCAACTCAAGCTTTACAATACCCTAACCCGGCAGAAGGAAGATTTTGCACCCATCAACGCTCCCTTTGTGGGCATGTATGTGTGTGGACCTACAGTCTATGGGGATGCGCATTTGGGTCATGGTAGGCCAGCAATCACTTTTGACACGGTCAATCGTTACCTAACCCACTTGGGATACCGGGTGCGCTACGTCCGCAACATCACCGATGTAGGCCACCTAACAGGAGATGCAGATGAGGGCGAGGATAAAATCGCCAAAAGAGCCAAGCTCGAAAAGTTGGAGCCCATGGAAGTGGCTCAACAATACACAGATACCTACCACCGGGACATGGCCTTGCTCAATACCTGGAAACCTAGCATTGAACCAAGAGCCACCGGACATATCCCCGAACAAATCGCTTTGGTAGAAGCCATCCTCAATGAAGAGCTTGCTTATGTGGTCAATGGATCGGTTTATTTCGATGTACTTGCCTATAACAAGCGTTACTCCTACGGCAAACTTTCGGGGCGTGTCATTGAAGAATTGGTCAGCGGAGGTCGCGACTTGGATGGGCAAGGAGAAAAGCGAAATGCAGTAGATTTTGCCTTGTGGAAAAATGCTTCACCCGAACACTTGATGAAGTGGCCCTCTCCTTGGGGTCTTGGCTTCCCAGGCTGGCACCTAGAATGTACAGCCATGAGTTCTAAGTATCTCGGTACCCAGTTTGACATTCATGGAGGGGGTATGGACTTGCTTTTCCCACATCACGAATGTGAAATTGCGCAAGGCAATGCTTGCAATCATCAGGATCCGGCCAAGTACTGGATGCACAACAATATGATCACCATCAACGGGCAAAAGATGGGCAAGTCTTTGGGCAACTTCATTACGCTTCAAGAGCTATTCACGGGAAAGCACCCGCTTTTGGAACAAGCCTACAGCCCGATGACGATCCGATACTTCATCTTGACGGCCCATTACCGCTCCACCTTGGACTTCTCCAACGAAGCCTTGAAGGCAGCACAAAAAGGATACAAAAAAATCATCAATGGTCTTCGTATCGCTAAACAATTGACGTTTATACCACAAGCGGATATCTCCTTAGATACAGAGCAAATCCAACAAGTGGAAACAAGCATCGCAGCGGCTTACCGATCTATGGACGATGACTTCAATACTGCTATGGCCATTGGGCACCTCTTTAATTTGCTCAAAAAAATCAACTCGGTATACACTGGACAACTGGCATCTGCCGCACTAGGAAAAGAAGTTTTTACTCAATTATTGGAAACCTACCGAACCTTTGTAGTAGATATTCTGGGCTTGATCGAGGAAAAAGGGGAGGTCCAGGAAGGATTATTAAACCTCTTGCTTAACCAGTATACTGAAGCCAAAACCGCCCGCAACTATACCAAGGTGGATGAAATCCGATCTGGATTAAAAGCCATGGGAATACTTGTCAAAGACATGAAGGACCGAATCGACTGGGCATATGAAGAATAAGTTAGGATGGAGCATGTTCGCATTACTCTTTCTCTTGGCTGCTTGTTCAGGGGAAAAGAGCACCGAAACCAACACTGAACCGGTTGCTTTAAAACCTTATCCTGCCTTCAATGCGGATTCGGCTTATGCTTTTGTACAAAAGCAGGTCAACTTTGGTCCTCGGGTACCGGGAACTCCGGGACATGCGGCTACCAAAGCATGGATTCAAGAAACCTTAGAAGGTTACGGATGGAGCGTGCAGCAACAGGATTTTCAAGCAGAAACCTACGATGGACTAACATGGGATTTGACCAACCTGATTGCATCCTACCATCCCCAAGCAAAGAAGCGGATCCTCTTGGCAGCCCATTGGGATACCCGCAGAATTGCTGACAAGGACACCGAACGCACCGACCAACCCATTGATGGGGCCAATGATGGGGCCTCTGGTGTTGGGGTGCTGATGGAAATCGCGCGAAGTATTATTAGCCAGCCCCTTTCTGCAGAGGTGGGTATTGATTTAATCTTTTTTGACGGGGAGGACGATGGGGAGCCCGAATTTACGGTTACACGAGATAATTCTAATATTTGGTGGTGTCATGGTTCCCAGTACTGGTCCAAAAACAAGCACATCCCCAATTATTCTGCCTATTATGGAATTTTAGTGGATTTGGTAGGAGGAAAAAACGCTCGATTTTACCGAGAAGGCTATTCAAGAAAGTTTGCCAGCGGTATACTTTCCAAGGTCTGGGGCTATGCAGCAAGGGTTGGTCATTCCGCCTACTTCATTCAACAAGATGCTCCCGAAATCTTGGATGACCATGCCTTTGTAAATGAATGGGCAGGTATCCCCACCATCGATATCATAGACTACTCACCCAACACTGGATTTGGAACATACCACCATACCCACAGAGATAATCTGACAGAAATTGATTCACGTACCTTACAGGCAGTGGGTGAAACAGTTTTAGCTACTATTTATCAAGAATAGCAGTAAACTTAATTTTTTTTGTTTTATTCGTAATTAAAGGCAAATTACGCTAACATTATTCAAATGAAATAGGATGAAAAAGGGGAGACAGGTTACGATGAAGGAAATCGCCAAGAAGCTTGGTGTGTCCGTCTCTACTGTTTCGAGAGCTCTTCAGGACTCGCCCGAGCTCCACATTGAAACCAAGCGGAAAATTGTAGAGGCGGCAAGAGAAATGAACTACCGTCCCAACTTACTTGCCCAAAGTTTGCGTATCAGCAGATCCAAGACGCTAGGAGTTATTGTACCTGAAATCACCTCCCATTTTTTTGCTTCCTGCATAAGTGGCATTCAAGATATCGCCAATTCCCGGGGTTACAATGTGATGATCTGCCAAAGCAATGAGTCAATTGCCCAAGAAAAGGCCAATATCCAGACCTTAGTTTCAAGTCAAGTGGATGGCCTTTTGATTTCATTAAGTCGAGAAACCAATACCTACGAACATCTGTATGAACTCTATGACCGTGAAATCAACTTCCTTTTATTTGACCGCGTACAGGAAGATATTCCCGTCTCTAAAGTTACTTTTAATGATGTGAGCGGTGCCTATCAGGTCGTCAAACACCTATTGGAAAATGGCTCCCGCAGGATCATCTACGTATCTGGGCCTGAAGATCTCTACATATCCAAAAAAAGAAAAGAAGGCTATCTTCGCGCCCTTGCAGAATTTGGTGTGAAGGAAGATCCCTCCCTAATATTAAGGTCTGACCTCACACTACAAGGCAATCTTCAGGTAGCTCAACATATTCTTCGAATGAATCCGCGACCTGAAGCAGTTTTTTGCATGATTGACCCTGTAGCCGTAGAAGTACTGACCGAATGGAAAAAGTCTGGCATTCGAATCCCAGAAGATATTGCACTAGCTGGATTTACGAATAACCCCACTGCAGCAGTGGTCGAACCGCCCTTGACTACTGTAGCCCAACCTGGCTATGAAATGGGGAAGTTGGCTGTGAGCCATTTGCTAGATCAATTGGATGGCATGGCATCGGAAGACCCCATCTCCATCGTGCTAGACACGACCTTATTGGTTCGAAAATCCTCTCTGCATTTTCCAGTTAAAAATTAAGCAATCCATTACAGCTGAGCCTCAAGAGCAACCCTTCCCCTTTTCAATGAAATCTAAGGTAACACAGTCATTTCTACACCATTTTGAAGCTGAGCCTCTGGTAGTATTTGCTCCAGGACGAATCAATTTAATTGGAGAACATACCGATTACCAGGAAGGCTTTGTTTTTCCTGCAGCAATTGCCCATGGAATCTATGTGGCCATAGCAAAAAATAATCTGAATTTCTGTAGGGTTTATGCGCTAGACTTTGACCAAGAGTTCACATTCGAACTTGGAGGCATGTCCCCCAAAAAAGGACACTGGGCCTCGTACGTAATGGGTATGTGCACCTTATTGAATCAGGCAGGATATCCACTGAGGAATTTTGACCTTGTCCTTGGAGGAGATATCCCTATTGGTTCAGGACTTTCCTCTTCAGCCGCTCTTTCAGTTGCCGTAGGGCTAGCCATAGCCAAACTATTTTCTTTTCCTATCGCCAAGAAAAATCTGGCACTTTATTCCCAAAAAGCAGAACAGCTCTTTGCTGGGGTGAATTGTGGAATTATGGATCCCTATGCATCTCTTTTTGGAGTTGAAAATCATGCCATGCTTCTCGATTGTCGGTCTGTAACCCATCAAGAAGTTAAGATACCCCTCAATGAATATCGTTTTTTACTTGTTAATTCAAAGGTTTCGCACGCATTAGCCAGCTCCGCTTACAACCAACGTCGTGCTGCTTGTGAGGAGAGCGTGGATATTTTACAAAAATTTTTTCCAGAGATTCGTACCCTTCGAGATCTGAAAGTGGGTGATTTATCTAGGGTCCAACAACTTCTGCCAAAATCGCTTTTTCCAAAAGCCAAACATGTGATTACCGAATGTGGTCGAGTACATCAAGCAGCCAAAGCCCTTCAAAACGAGAATCTTTTAGAAGTAGGAAATTTACTAAAAGCGTCCCATGAAAGTCTGCGTGACGATTTTGAGGTAAGTTGCCCCGAAATCGATTTTCTAGCAATTCAAGCTGGATCAACAAAAGGGGTTTTGGGAGCTAGAATGATGGGAGGTGGATTTGGAGGATGTCTGCTGACCTTGGTAAAAGATGCTGAAGTATCTTCTTTTAAAACTAGTATAAAAGAGGGATACCTTAATAAGTTTAAATTAATGCCAGATTTTATAGAAGTGGCTGTGGGTGCTGGTGCAAGACAAGTATAAAATCTCCGCATTTATCGACAAAATCTACCGCTTGATCCATTATCTTGGATGAAATGAGCACGGTAGCATAAGAACTGCTTCTTTTTTATTATTTTCGAAAAAATAAATTCACACCTATGAAGTACCCAAAAAACCTACGTAGTCTTTTAATTCTGTTTCTCCTTTTGGGAGCAGTAGTAACTTCTTGCTCCAAGAAGCGAGAGGGAGATCCAAAAGTACTTGTTTTTAGTAAAACAGCAGGTTATTACCACGAATCAATTACAAAAGGGATTACAGCAATCCAAAAATTAGGAGCTGAAAATGGCTTTGTGGTAGACACCACCAAAAATGCAGATCTCATCAATGAAGAAAATTTAGCACAATATGCTACGGTCATCTTTTTGAGCACTACGGGTGATGTCTTAAATTCTTACCAAGAGGCGGATTTTGAGCGTTACATCCAGTCTGGTGGAGGATTTGTTGGCATCCATGCAGCTGCAGATTCTGAATACGATTGGGGCTGGTATGGCAGACTTGTGGGGGGATACTTCGCAGATCATCCAGGAATCAACGACCCACATCCTAATGTGCAACCAGGAAAAGTGACTAAAACTGGGGAAAAACACCCCTCTACAGACTCTCTCCCTGAAAATTGGACGCGTACAGACGAGTGGTATAGTTACAAGAAAATTAATCCAACCACTAAAAAATTATTACTGTTGGACGAATCCTCCTACCAAGGAGGATTGGATATGGGCGAGCACCCAATCGCATGGTACCACGATTACGATGGAGGAAGAGCCTTTTACACTGGAGGTGGACATACCAACGAGTCCTACGAGGAAGCTGATTTTTTGAAACACCTTTTGGCAGGGATTCAGTACACAATCGGTGAAAATTTGGAACTCAATTACAAAAAAGCAAAATCAAAGCGTACGCCTGAGGAAAATAGATTCTCCAAAACTACTCTTTCTATGGGTCAGTTTACCGAACCTACAGAAATGACCATTCTTCCGAACTTAGATATTCTAGTTGCCCAACGAAGAGGAGAAATCCTTCAGTACAACCAGGCTACAGGTGAGCTCAAGGAAATAGTTAAGTTGGATGTTTATTGGAAGACAGAGGTTAAAGGCGTGAATGCAGAAGAGGGCTTGATGGGTATCCAGAAAGATCCAAACTACGCCACCAACAATTGGGTTTATGCCTTTTATGCACCCACCGGCGACCAAGAAATAAACCGCCTTTCACGATTCAAATACCAGGATGGAAATTGGGACATGGGTTCTGAACAGATTATTTTGGAACTATATTCCCAACGAAACATCTGCTGTCATACGGGAGGATCGATTGCTTTTGATAAAGATGGCAACCTATTCCTTTCTACAGGTGACAACTCTACCCCTTTCAATCAGCCAGGATCCACTTACAGGTTAAATGGTTATGCTCCAGTAGATGGACGTGAGGGGAATAAACAATGGGATGCTCGAAGAAGCTCTGGCAATTCAAACGACTTAAGAGGAAAAATCCTCCGTATCAAAGTGGCAGAAGATGGCTCCTACACAGTTCCTGAAGGCAACTTGTATCCGGAAGGAGCCGAAGGTACTCGTCCAGAAATCTATGCCCAAGGACTTAGAAATCCCTACCGAATCTC
>JAURGC010000171.1 GCA_030833985.1 Algoriphagus sp.
AACCGGGTAAACAACTATTATCCCAAAGAATGGCGAATTCGAAACTAAATCTTGGTCCAAAACTGACTTTTTGAAATTGTTTTCCACCCAAAATTTTAGAAGGTCCGCACTCTCCCTAACTTAGAAGTTCAGTCAAAAATACAAACGCCATGCTTAAAAAACAGCGGTACGAAGCCTTTATCCAGCATTTTTCGGAGAATATGCCTGGTGCAGAAACCGAACTAGACTACGACAATCCTTTTCAACTCTTGGTAGCGGTAGTTCTCTCCGCCCAATGTACGGACAAGCGGGTCAATATTGTGACCCGTGAACTTTTCAAGCACTTTCCCAGCCCAGAACACCTCGCGGCGGCCCACTTTGAGGAGCTTTTTCCCTACATCCGCACGGTTTCCTATCCAAACAACAAAACCAAACATCTGATTGGACTAGGTAAAATGCTACTGGATGATTTTGCAGGAGAGGTTCCTTCTACTGTAGAAGAGTTAGTCCAACTTCCTGGAGTAGGCAGAAAAACAGCCAATGTGATCACCTCAGTTATTTGGCAACAACCCAATATGGCGGTAGATACCCACGTATATCGGGTTTCCAGGCGTTTAGGGTTAGTCCCCCTAACAGCCAAGACCCCCCTAGAAGTTGAAAAACAATTGGTCAAACATTTACCCAAAGAGCACATTCACAAAGCTCACCACTGGTTAATACTACATGGGCGCTATACTTGCCTTGCCAGAAGCCCCAAATGCAGTGCTTGTGCAATCACGGAGCTTTGCAAACATTTTCAAAAAACCAGAAAGCAGGACGGTAATTTATAAATCCAAAATAAATTTGTTCCCAACAGCCCCAACTATCCAATTATTTCAACCCCCCCTAGGACGGAATTTGGACTCTTTAAAAAGCTTTTTAACATCGGATTCTTTCATGACATCCACCAAGGATCGGTCCCCATTCCTTGCAAATTCTTCGACTATGTTCCATCCAATCCAACGCCCAATCCTGCCAGGAGCATCTGCACTTATTGCGTCGGTAGCTGGGGCTTCTCCAATATACTTCCGGATTTCGAAGGGATTGGTTTCAAAAAACAATTCGTTCTCAATAAAATGGGCCCAAATAATGTCCTCATTTTCCCAACAAGCTTGAATTTGTTCAGGTGTATACCCAATTAGGTACTGATCAGAGGTACATGGGAGAATAGCTTTGACGAAATGGTAGGCCTTTCCATAGTAGATCATCTCTGCCAACAGGGTGTTGTCCTTGGAATCAATTTCATTGTAGCGCGAAGATATTGCCAATACAAGCATTGGAACTAGGTAATCACGCTCATAACGGGAAGCAAGGTACCTAGGTAAGTCTGGTTGAAAAACATGATCACTCGGCAAAAAATAATCCAGTCCAATGACGATTATTTCTTCATCCACAATTAAGTCAAAACCAAAACCGGACACATATGTATACACTTTGGGTGCTTTAAAGTCAGAATAGTAACTTTTTAAATAAGCAAAGGCTTGTTCCAACTCTTCTTCTAAAGTTGAAAGATTTCCAAACTCTTCAGCAACGGCACTTTTCAATTGTTGCATAGCCGAATCTTGCTGTAAGCGTAGCAGATCCATCGCCAAAGAATCCATATTTGCATATGCCTCCAAGCCAAGAGCTTTAGAAGTTACTTGTGGGTACTTCGCCAATAATGCAAGCATCTCCTCTTTAGTTTGTGCTCCAAAAAAAACGGATTCCAACCGTTGAATAGTCAATTTCTCCCGGCCATTTAGCCGGTCTTCGTCTAGGATACAGGTCTTGTCTGAGGATTGACAAGAGAATAGCACCATGACCAAAAAAAGGAAAAAGAAGCGGATGTACATGAATATGTATTTTTTGACAAGTTAAAGAAAGCCCAACAATTCTACAGAATAGGAAGACTTACCCCCTTATATTGCTCTATTTACACAGCCTATTGGCTGTTGTTTTTGGGATAATTAGTTTGAAATCAGCTGTTAAAAGTCAGGCTCATTTACTCAAAAATGATCATACATTTGGTATAATTAAGAATTAAACGGATTTTTATCTATTAGATTCTACTACACCCCTCGGAATTCCATTTTAACGATGAAGTCTTTTCACAAATTTACCTACTTTTTAGTACTCCTTTGCTTCTGGGCCTTCGCGCCAACATTCGTTTTTGCGCAGCAAAATGTAGACCTCAACACCATACGCGTGGATCAGCTCAGTGATGATCAAATCGAGGAATTGGTCAAGCGAGCGCAAGATGCGGGTCTGAGCAGCACAGACTTCCTCATGATGGCTCAAATGCGAGGCATGCCTTCTGGGGAAGTTGAAAAACTTCGAGACAGAATTGAGAACTTGACTACGGGCTCCAGCAAGTCAAGATCAACCAATGTTTCCAAAAGATCGGCACGTGAGCAAATCAACTTAAGTGACATCACCCGAGGCTTACTTGAAACTCAGGAATTGATGGATGCTGAAAAAGTAGACACCCTCATTTTTGGTAGCGCCTTGTTTTTCCAGAAAACCCGCAAGCTCAGCTTTGAACCCAGTTTAAACCAGGCGACGCCCAAAAATTATGTTTTGGGTCCAGGAGATCTCCTCTATGTGGACATTTATGGAGAATCAGAAAAGTACTACGAGGCTACAGTCAATCCCGAAGGCTCTATTTTACTGGACAATATTGGTTTGATTGCAGTCTCTGGGAAAACCATTGAAACAGCAGAATCTATCATTAAAAACAGAGTAGCCTCCTTTTACACAGGACTATCTGGATCAAACCCAAAGACATTTTTGCAAGTGTCCCTGGGCAATGTCAAAACCATTAAAGTGCATATTTTAAATGAGGTTCGATTGCCCGGAACCTTCACATTGAGTGCGTTTTCCACGGTGTTCAATGCCCTCTATGCAGCAGGAGGTCCATCAGACATGGGAACTTTGCGCGCCATACAACTGATTCGAAACAATAAAAAAATAGCTGAAATTGACATTTATGATTTACTGATCAATGGAACTGCCAATTTGGATGTGCAGCTCCAAGACCAAGATGTCATTCTAGTCAATCCTTACCTTGCTCGTGTAAAGGTTATGGGAGAAGTTAAGCGTCCCTTATTTTTTGAAGTGACTCCCGAAGATTCCATGGAGGATCTTATTCGGTATGCTGGAGGATTTACTGATCTCGCATTTAAAGACCGAATCTCTATTTCTAGAATTACAGGGAACCAACGATCCATCTCGGATGTATATCAAAATCAACTGGGCCTTTTTAGCCTCAAAGGAGGAGATGAAGTAACTGTAGGAAGAATTATTGACCGCTACAGCAACCGAATTCAAATCAAAGGGGCGGTATACCGGCCAGGAATTTTTTCACTAACAGAAGGGCTTACCCTTACTCAACTGATTAAAAATGCGGATGGCTTGAAAGGGGATGCCTATACCCAGCGCGCCAGCATCTTGAGAACAAAAGGGGATTTGAGTGCAGAAATTCTGGAAGTAAATCTTCAAGCGGTATTGGAAGGCACACAAGCAGATGTGGTCTTGCAGCGGGAGGATGTAATCCGTATTTCTAGCATTTATGATGTACAAAATGAACGCTACATCCAGATCCTAGGAGAGGTAAAACGTCCGGGTACCTATCCCTACGCAGCAGGAATGACGCCTGAAGAATTGATCCTTATCGCCGGTGGCCTGCAAGAATCCGCCAACCTGAATGACATTGAAATTGCCAGAAGATTAGAAGATTCTGATTCAGGAACGCTATCGGATATCATCACCACTTCCATCAATCCGGACTTATCCTTCAACCCGAATGCCATTACATTGGCGCCCTTTGATCAGGTGATCGTACGTAAGCGCGCTAATTTTACCATGCAACGACTCGTGTCGGTAGAAGGGCAGGTCAATTCACCTGGAATCTTTGCCATCCAAACTAGTGTAGACCGCATCTCTGATTTAGTGAAAAGAGCGGGGGGAGTCAATCAATTTGCCTATACCAAAGGAGCAACTTTGATTCGAAAAACAGAGTTCTTTAACACGGAGTCTGAGCAAGTGCGTAGACAGAAAAACTTAGAAGCACTACGCGAGTTACTTACAGAAAATCCA
>JAURGC010000091.1 GCA_030833985.1 Algoriphagus sp.
CATACATCAAGAATCGGTAAAAAGCTTTGATCCCCGAGATAATCCGAGCTTGGGAATAAGCTGAGATCTCCAATTTTGCCAAGGCTGTTACAAATCGGCGCAGGTGTTCTAATTCCAAGTCGATCGGGCTTTTGGAGGGAAACTCACGGGATACGTAATCCGCTAGCTTCTCTACATCCCGAGTATAAGCCTCAATGGAGTTGGTACTCAACGAGCGCTCCAGGGTGAGGTAATGACGAAATTGACGAATCAGTTGAGGCCACATGTAGCGTAGAATAAAGTCCTAAAGTTACCCATAAAACGTAATCCAAACCACTCGGAATAAATCTGAATTGGAACCCAAGAAATAGAAAAATTAACTGGTGTAAATTTGTGCAAAAAAATAAAGCGTGACTTGGCTATGCTCTAGACTGCATCTTTAGAGGATTCATTTTTGTGGGAAAAAAGTCAATTACTGTCACTTTGGTTTCTAATTGGTCAATAAAAAATATGATTTTTAATTCAAATTGATCACCAGATTTGTAAATCAAAAAACGAACCTCTTCACCTTCCCGGGTAAGTGACTTTTCAAGAGCTCCCCTGTAGGGCATTAACTTTAATGAATTTACTTTTTCAAATAGCTCATCCACAATTTTTACTACCCTATTCGGATGAAAGTAAGTTTCTAAGTAAGGAAAAATTTCTTGCTTGAATCTTAACAGGCATGAATCAGTTAGGATTAACCCAACCTTTTTCCTTCATCCATGCCTCATTCATTTGCTTGAATTCTTCCAATGTGTGTACTCTTCCAGCTTTAATGTCTTCCATAGATTCCTCCATCCTTTGCTTCATTTCTTCTTCAATGATGGATTCCTCAATTTTCTTCAGGCTAGCCGATTTTTCAATTTTCATTACCCGTTTAATTAATTCTAGTTTCCTTTTTTCTATCGTCATGGCTGTTTTACGATGAGTCCTTACGAAGTTAACAGAATAAGGGAAAAAAGAGGCAGGAATCCAATAAAAAAGGGTTCACTTGTGATGAACCCTTTTTTTGAAAATTTTCCACAAGATCTAGTCCTAACCAGACTTAATCCAAAAATTTCCAGCTGGCTCGGTGATCCTTGGAAAGGGTCCTGCCTGTTACTTTCGCACGAAGAATTTCAATGGGCATGGCATTCTGTGTGAGGATCAAGTCATGAAATGTTTTCTCCGCCATCTTTCCTGAGTCCACCATCTCCTTGCGAAGCGAATAGATTTCTAGCGCTCCAATCATGTAGGCGATTTGGTACAAGGGCCCATAACTTCCCTCAAAAGACCTACGAACTTCCGCGGATGCATTGGCCCGTTCGTGACCTACACGATTGACCAACAGGTCGATGCATTGCTGCGGAGTCATTTTACCTAAATGGTAATTAAGGGAGAAGATAATTCGAGCTGCTCGGTGCATTCTCCAAAAAAGCATCCCCACCTTGTCCTTGGCATCTCTAGGAAATTGACGGTCCCACAACACAAACTCCCAATACAAGGCCCATCCCTCGGTCCAGAACGGCGTGCCGAAAGGCCGACGATGCGTCATGTTACGCTGATTCATAAATTGCTGCAGGTGGTGCCCTGGAATCAATTCATGCTGTACCGTAGCTCTAGAGAAATGGGGATTATTGCCCCGCATGGACATCATTTTGTCCTCGTGACTCATTTCAGAAGTTGGGTAGGCAATTTGGATGACCTCACCCCCCAAGAAAAAGGGACTTACCCGCTGTCGAGCAGCTGAGATCATACTGGTTCGCCAGGTTTCGATCGCCAAAGGTGGCACCGTCAACCAGTCGTTTTTGACCATCAAATCTATGGCCTCTTCTCCCAATCGAACCACCTCCTGTGGCCAAGCGCCTGCGGGGAGGTAAGTGTTCTTGACCATTTCAAGGGCTGCTTTCCAATCATTGCCAAAGCCCAGTTCATTGGAGGCCTTGAGCATTTCCTTTTCACACCAGGCAAACTGCTTCTCGGCTTCAGCAATCAATTCCTCTGGGCTATAGGCGATCATTTCATAGGCCAACTGCTTTTCCAATGCCTCTCGTCCAATCGGCTTGCCAATAATTCCACTTCCATCGTCTTTCACAGAGTTGGTATAGTGGGCCCGTAGGGCTTTGGCATAGGATTTCATATCTGCGTCCAATTTTTCCCAAGGGGTGGGCATCCACCAAGTAAAAGCAGGGTCAAAGTCAAAATAAAAGTCGTAGGACTCTTTAACCACCTTGGCCAAGCTCTCCACTGCCTGTGCAGCCAATTCTGCTTTTTGCCAAGAATCGTATTTCGAACTCGAAGCAAGTGCCTTGTGCTGGGCAGCTAAGTCTTGAGCCACCTGATTCCATTGGGTGGCCAGTGCCTGGGCATCGGGCTGAATAGCCCTGCGTCGGCCTACCACAAAGGCTTCCAAAGGTTGACCAAAGGCGACCACCGATTGGATTTGCATAAAATCACGCTTTTCCAAGTCTAGCTCCGCCAATTGCTTCTCGAGGTAGTTTCTAAAAAGCACGTAATCGATCTTACCATCCTCAGAAAGCGCTCCATAGTTTTGGGCTTGTAAGGTTTTGAGGTAGTCTCGATTAAAGGACTCCATCCGAGTAAAGTATTCGTCGGAAAGGCGATTGGTATACAAGCGGCCTAAAGCCCCACGGTCTGCTTGGTAAGTTTGGATGAGTGAGACGAGCTCTGTGGCATTTGCCAAGAAGGAAAAGAGCGAGAGGGTAAGAAAAAAAACTAATTTTTTCATGGCGAGAGAATTTGGCTAGGAATTACTGGACAGAAACATAGAAAATCTTTACCTAAATGCCTAACTGGTTTACAGGACTAGTAAATACTTTTCCGCTGTGAGTTTCCTCCAAAATGTGAAAAACGGAGGTTATAAAAATTAGAAGCTATGTTTTTATGTCAGCGCTTGAACACTTTCCTAAACCCTTGAAGGAAAAGATCCTATAAGATTTTTCTATCTTTAACTATGCGGAAATTTCTTCTAGTACTTACAATCCTATTGACCCTAGTGGCGGGCTTCATTTTGTACACGTTTTACACGACCGGGTACTTTAGGGAAGTCCAATCAAAAAGTGAGGTTGGACAAGTTTTCCAAAGTATTGACCTACCAGGTGTAGAAGACATGGCAATCGCCCGAGAAGATAGCTTTCTCTTGCTTTCTGTGGATGATCGAGCTTCACATCGCGTAGGAAAAGAAGGCCCGCATGGAATTTATTTGGTAGACCTACGATCCGTACCATTCGAAGCAGTTCCCATTTCTGCTGAACTCAATTTCCCATTCTATCCACATGGAATAAGTGTATTGAAACTGGATAGCGCTACTTATGGACTCCTCGCTATCAACCATGTGAATGGTAAGCATTCTATTGAATCTTTTCTTCTCAAAGGGAAAACGTTGCAACACCTCAAAACCATTACAGGACCTGAACTTATTAGTCCAAATGATCTAGTGATGGTGGGTCCTGAGTCATTTTACTTTACCAATGATCATGGTTATACCAATAAATGGGGTCTAATGGCCGAAAATTACCTGGCAATAAAGGCTGCTTCCGTAGGATTTTTTGATGGAAAAAAATTTCAATTGGTGGCAGGTAACCTTTCTTATCCCAATGGAATTCAAGTTGATGGAAAAAGGAATCTCCTCTATGTGAGTAGCTCGAGAGGGTTCTCTGTCGGTGTCTATACGATCCTCCCTGAAGGAGGAATTTCCTTAATTGAAAACATCGATGTTGGTACAGGGGTAGACAATATTGAATTGGATGAAGATGGAATGCTGTGGATTGGCTGCCATCCCAACTTATTGACATTTGCAGCCTATGCTTCCGGAAAGAAACCCATTTCCCCCTCTGAAGTAATCACGCTGAGCTATCCAAAAGAGGGGGAGCCTACTTTGCATTCGGTATGGACCAATCCAGGAACCCAACTTTCAGGAGCCTCGGTAGCAGTACCATTTGGAAACTACCTCTTTATTGGAAATGTAATGGACACCAAGGTCTTGGTACTCAAAAAGAATTAAGCCCTAAAATATCTTGGCGTTTTTCCCGCTATCCGTTTAAAACTCCGGTTGAAATAGGACAAATTTTCAAAGCCAACCCGATACGCAATTTCTGAAATTCCCAATTCTGTCTCTTGCAATAATTGCTGGGCCTCGTTGATGCGCAAATGCAGCAGGTAATCTGTGAAGGTTTTTCGAGTGCGCAACTTGAAAAACCTACAAAAAGCCTCCTTAGTCAAATTGGCTTCTGCCGCCACCTCTGCCAAGGTGATTTTTTGAAAGCGATGGGCCAATACAAACTGCATCACTCGATCCATCCGGCTCCCATCTTTTTCGGAAAGACCCAACAACCTACCCCCAGAATTGAGTTGCTGCAATTCCTCCCCTGCTTGTTCAAGAAGAGTGAGAAGTACAAGGGCCGCTTGAAACCGTTGAAGTCCTTCTTTACTTTTGAAAGAATGAAAAACCTCTTGAATCTGCTGGGCCGTGGCACCTTGGACCTGGAAGCACAATCCTGCAAAGTCCCGAAATCGGTTTAAAGCGTGTAGCTCATCCAAATTCAATAACCCATTTTTTATCGCCTCAAAATCAAAAAATACTGTGTTTCCAGCCACAGATAAGTTAGACTTTTCCTCAAAATAGATCCCATCACTCCGAAACACATGGGGAGCATTTTCCCCTAAAAAAAACACATCCCCCCCCTGGAATCTCCCCACATAATCCCCACTCAGGAATTGACCACTTCCTTCAAGGATAACCGTCAGCTGGCATTGGGGATGCTGGTGAAGTTTGTCGTAAAAATATGGGCCTCGATCCTCCTGATACCGCACAAACTCTCGTTTTGACTTCGGGATTTGAAAGGAAATAATTTTTTCCATCAGTTAAATTGGTATAAAATTAAAGTCACTGGAACCTGTTTTGATTATTTTTGATCAATATAGTATGTAAATGGATTAATTCAGGAAAAGAATTTCATGCAAGCACATGCTATTTTTGAAGAATAAATGTTTCACCCCGCCACCTTTGGCACTAACATATACCCGATGAACTGGAAAGGCGTATTCCCCGCAGTAACCACTAAATTTCATGCAGACGGCAGTCTAGACATGGATCTATTTTTCAAAAACATAGACTTCCAACTTGCAGCTGGGGTCCATGGAATCATCTTAGGAGGTACATTGGGCGAAAGTTCTGTACTCTCCCAAGAAGAAAAAATCACACTCACTCGAGAAACTGTCCACTACGTCAATGGACGAGTGCCTGTCGTGTTAAACATCGCAGAAGGCGCTACGCAAGACGCATTGTTCTGGGCTAAAAAAGCGGAGGAACTTGGCGCTTCTGGATTGATGATTCTTCCCCCCATGCGCTATGCGGCAGATGCTCGAGAAGTAGTCGCCTATTTCAAGGCGGTAGCTAATTCCACCAAACTACCCATAATGATCTACAACAATCCAGTAGACTACAAGACACTAGTGACCTTGGACATGTTTGCCGAATTGGCTGATTGTCCCAATATCCAAGCCATCAAAGAATCTACCCGTGATATCTCCAATGTGACTCGCATGATCAATCGATTTGGAGACCGTTTTCAACTCCTTTGCGGCGTAGATACCTTAGCCTTAGAAGAACTACTCATGGGAGCTGTAGGATGGGTAGCAGGCTTAGTGTGTGCATTCCCAAAAGAAACGGTGGTGATTTACAACTTGGTTCAGGAAGGAAAAATCGAAGAAGCACGCAAAATTTACCGTTGGTTTTTACCTTTATTGGAACTGGATATTCATCCCAAGCTCGTACAGTACATCAAACTTGCCGAGCAGCACTGCGGCATAGGTTCTGAACATGTTCGTGCCCCTCGTTTGACCTTGGTCGGGGAAGAGCGCATTCGAATTGAAAAAATAATTACGGACGGGATTAAAAATAGACCGGCACTTTAAAAATAAACTAGAAATACGATAGAAAAATACTTGAAATAGCTCGAGCCTATCCGCCACGGCAGATAGGCTCGGGGGAATGTAAACACCAAGTGCTATTTCAACTTATTTCGCAACGCGAAGTGCATCCTATTCCTATTTATTTCCATTGTATTTTAAATTACCTAACCAAATCCAATTACCCATGCAAATCGATCCCATCTTTCAGGTAGCCCAAGAAGCTTTCCTATTCTACAAAACCCTTTCTGGGAAAGAAAAAGGGGATTTTTTGGATAAAATTGCAGATATTCTAGAATCCCAACGAGCAGAAATCGTACCGCTAGCCGTACGCGAATCCAACCTCCCAGAAGGGCGCATCAATGGAGAATTGGGAAGAACCACAGGACAAATTCGCTTGTTTGCCAATTTGGTCAAGGAAGGATCTTGGGTAGAAGCTACTATCGACCCAGCCCTACCGGATCGAAGCCCACTTCCACGTGCAGACATCCGTCGATTTTTAACTCCAATAGGCCCTGTAGTGGTCTTTGGGGCAAGTAATTTTCCCTTGGCATTTTCCACTGCAGGTGGGGACACCATTTCGGCTTTGGCAGCTGGTTGTCCTGTGATTTACAAAGCACACCCAGCGCATCCAGAGACTTCTAGAAAAGTAGCGGAGTGCATCCATCAAGCCCTTTCTGCCTCTAATCTTCCTGCTGGCATTTTCACTCATGTGGAAGGCGGTATTGCTGAAGGACAAGCCCTAGTTCAGCACCCAGTAGCCAAAGCAGTAGCCTTTACAGGTTCGCATGGCGGAGGAATGTCCCTATTCCAATTGGCAAATCAACGTGAAGAACCCATCCCAGTGTATGCTGAAATGGGTTCGGTCAACCCAATTTTCTGTTTCCCCAACAAACTTTCCAATGAAATGGGGGCTCTAGCAAAGGCTTTTGTCGGTTCCCTAACCTTGGGTGTAGGACAATTTTGCACCAACCCCGGGTTGCTATTCGTTCCCGCCAATCAGGCCAAGGCCTTTGAATCTGTTTTGATCGAAGAATTAAAAGGAATTCCTGCTGCTCCCATGCTTCATTCGGGCATAGCACAGGCCTACTACGATTCCATTCAACACTTGGAATCCCAAGGTGAACTACGATGGATAAAAGTGGCAGACCCCAAACACCTCCTAAATGGCAGCACTGCCTTGGCTGAAATCCAAGTTGCCGATTGGCTGAAGGATAAGCTGTTTCAAAAAGAAGTATTTGGATCCTTTGCTCTAGTGGTCGTTTACCAAGATGTGGCGGAATTGTCGGAAGTAGCTAGGCAGCTCCAAGGCCAACTGACCATAACGGTATGGGCAGAGACAGAGGAATTGCAATCTCAAGTTTCCCTCATCAACTTGCTGGAAGAAAAATGTGGACGACTCCTCTTTAAGGGTGCTCCCACAGGGGTGGAGGTAGGCAATGCCATGCAGCATGGTGGGCCATTTCCTGCCACCACAGCCCCCAACAGTACTTCGGTAGGCGTCTATGCTATCAAGCGTTTTGCACGTCCTATCGCCTTGCAGGACATGCCACAAGACCTACTTCCCGATGCGCTTAAGGATGGAAATCCGCTGGGCATTTGGAGGCGAATTGATGGAAATTTAACTAAATAATTGAATTGAAATAACGTGAAAATACGATAGAAATAACCCGAGCCACTTCAGTCTATTTCAACCCTATTTTCCAACTGAATTCAAGCCTAGTACCTTTAACTAAAATTTGCCCAAGCACCATGCCTTCTCGACATACCTTTTCTTGCATCGACGCCCATACCTGTGGCAATCCCGTACGGGTAGTTTCAGGCGGTGTGCCCTTTTTAAAAGGGAACAACATGCTTGAAAAACGCCAATATTTTCTAGATCATCTGGATTGGATTCGGACCGGCCTGATGTTTGAACCGCGAGGACATGATATGATGTCTGGTTCCATGCTATTCCCTCCACACGACCCAGAGAACGACTTTGCAGTCCTTTTCATAGAAACCTCCGGATGCCTTCCCATGTGTGGACACGGCACCATCGGCACGATCACTATTGCCATAGAAGAAGGCTTGATTCACCCCAAAACACCTGGTTTTCTTCGGATGGAAGCCCCGGCAGGCTTGGTCTTGGTGGAGTACCGTCAAGAGGGGAATAAGGTGAAATCAGTCAAATTGACCAATGTAAAGAGTTACCTCGCTGCAGAAAACCTAGCTATCGAAATTGAGGAATTAGGTCCACTCAAAGTGGATGTAGCCTATGGAGGCAACTTCTACTGCATCGTTGATCCGCAGGAAAACTTCCCAGGAATTGAGCACTTCAAAGCGGAACAGCTCATCTCCATGGCTCGAAATCTTCGTCTTAAAATGAACGAGCAATATGACTTTGTACACCCCGAACAGGAGCGAATTAGAGGGCTCTCTCATGTCCTTTGGACAGGAAAAACCCTCGATCCGAGCAGCACTGCCCGCAATGCCGTGTTCTATGGAGACAAGGCTATTGACCGCTCCCCATGTGGAACGGGTACCTCGGCACGAATGGCACAATGGTATGCCAAAGGATGGCTGAAGCCAGGAGACGAGTTCATCCACGAAAGCTTTATCGGTTCCAAATTTATAGGACGCATCGAAGAAGAAACAACGATAGGAGGAAAACCTGCTATCGTCCCTAGCATTGAAGGCTGGGCAAAAGTCTATGGCTACAACACCATCATCTTAGACGAAGACGATCCTTACGTTCATGGATTCCAAGTGATTTAAGAATCTTTGAGATTTTAATACCCTCGAAGGTTTAACTCTAATCCTTCGAGGGCTGAAAGACCTCAAAGGATAAAAGCATCTTTTATGAAACCAACCCTTGTGATCGGCGGTGGAATCGTCGGCTTATTTACTGCCTACTTCCTACAAAAGGAAGGCATTGAGGTAACTTTGATTGACCGAACAGACTTGAAGGACAATTGTTCTACAGGCAATGCGGGCATGATCGTGCCGAGCCACATCATCCCACTCGCTGCTCCAGGAATGATTACCAAAGGCATCGCCTGGATGTTTTCCTCCAAAAGCCCTTTCTATATCCACCCGCGATTAGATTTCAAATTGGCTCAATGGTGCCTCCTCTTTTTTAAAGCAGCTACTCCTAGCCATGTGAATAAGGCGATTCCTTACCTCAAAAACATCAGCCTACTCAGCAAGGCACTTTACCAGGAGTTTCGCCAGGAGCACCCTGAATCGGCCATCGCCCTTGTAGAAAAGGGCTTGATGATGGCCTATCAAACAGAATCCATGGAAAAAGAGGAGGTGGAATTTGCTCATTTAGCTCGAAAATATGGGCTGGATGCAGAGATTCTTACCCCCGAAGATCTCAAGCAAGTAGAACCGAATCTACACCTGAAGGCTCGTGGCGCCGTTCTCTTCCCAGGCGATGCCCATTTGGATCCAGGAGCCTTGTACAACTTTTTGAAGAATTACCTGGAAAAGAAAGGAGTAAAATTCCTTACCGAAACTCAAGTACTTGGTTTTGAAAAGTCAGGAAGTACCGTACAGGCGATCCTTACAGATACCGGGAAAATTGACTGCGCAAAAATTCTCCTTTGTGGAGGATCATGGTCAGGTGAGCTGGCACGGATGCTCCAATTCTCCCTCCCAATGATGGGAGGAAAAGGCTACTCTTTCATTCAAAAAAATAATCCTGAAATCCAACAGGCTACCATCCTCACCGAACAAAAAGTGGCAGTAAGTCCCTACGGAGATACCATCCGATTTGGTGGGACCATGGAAATTGCAGGCACCAATCAGTCCATCAATAAAAACCGGGTAAAGGGCATTTTTGAATCGATAAATCGCTACTATCCTGACTTTGAATCTTCCTTTCCGGAGGACGGACAGATATGGAAAGGACTACGACCCTGCTCCCCAGATGGCCTTCCCTACATCGGATTTGCACCCAACTATTCCAATGTACTCGTGGGTACTGGGCACTCCATGATGGGCATATCACTAGCACCAGGCACTGGTAAAATCTTGGCTGAACTCCACCAACAAAAAGACACGTCCATGGAAATTAAGGGATTTGAGGTAGGGAGGTATTGTTGAAAACTAGAACCCAACTATACTACCCCAACTCC
>JAURGC010000057.1 GCA_030833985.1 Algoriphagus sp.
AAAAATTGCTAAGAAAAATAAGTGACGGGTTTTCATGAAGAAAGTAGTTGGTTTAGTTTTCTAATAGATGCAGAAAACCAAGAAAAGGATGTGCCAAATAAATAAAACCGCGAAAAAATGACTATAAATGGGGGTTTCAGCGAACTTCGGGTAGGTCATTGTCTCATTTTCGAACAGTGATTTTTCAGAATGGAACAAAAAAACTCCTGAAGCGTGGCCTCAGGAGTTAGATTATTTCAGAAGGACTATAAACTTACTTGGCAGCAGCATATCGTTTGCTCACCGCATCCCAGTTAACAAGGTTCCAGAACGCCGCAATATAGTCTGGACGTCTGTTTTGATAGTTTAAATAGTAGGCATGCTCCCAAACATCCAAACCTAATAGGGGTGTTCCAGGGCAATCTGAGACATCCATCAAGGGATTGTCTTGATTTGGAGAAGAACAAACACAAATTTCTTTTTTGGTATCTACACAAAGCCAAGCCCAACCTGAACCAAACCGAGTAGCGGCTGCTTTGTTAAAAGCTTCTTTAAACGATTCAAAAGAGCCAAATTTAGCATCAATAGCCGCAGCCAATTCGCCAGTAGGATGTCCCCCACCGTTTGGTGATATAATTTCCCAAAAAAGACTGTGGTTCCAGTGGCCACCACCATTGTTTCGAACTGCAGGATTGGAGCCAGCTACTTTCATTAACTCTTCCAAGGACTTGCCTTCTAAGTCAGTGCCAGTAAGAGCTGCATTTAAGTTTGTCACATACGCATTATGATGCTTTCCATGGTGGATTTCCATGGTGCGGGCATCAATGTGTGGTTCCAATGCATCTAAGGCATACGGAAGGGCAGGAAGTTGAAAAGCCATACAAATAGGGTTTTATGAATGTTAAAATTAAGTAGTTCTGGTAATTATGTCCTTAAAACCAGCCTTTTCTTGAAAAAGTTCTGTTGAATCACAAAGACTTTTTTCGAAGACCTTGGAAGAAGTCAAGAAGCAACTGTGTTGCTTCTTTCTCTAGTAATCCTTCGGTCACTTTGGTTTTAGGGTGAAGCATGTGCGTATTGCATTGGCGATAACCTCTCTTGGGATCCTTGGCTCCAAAGTAAATTTCACCCACTTGCGCCCAATAAAGGGCTCCTGCACACATGGGGCAAGGCTCAAGGGTTACATAGAGTCGACAATCATTCAGATATTTTCCTCCTAAATAATTTGCTGCCGCTGTAATTGCAAGGACCTCTGCATGCGCAGTGACATCATTCAATTTTTCTATTTGGTTGTAGGCTCTGGCAATCACCTTATTTTTTGCCACCACGACAGCACCCACAGGAACTTCTCCTTCCTCAAAAGCAAGCTTTGCCTGTTTAAAGGCTTCATTCATAAAGTAATCGTGGCTGTAAATTTCCAAAGTGTAGAAATAGATTTAAAAAAAGGCTAAAATTTCCTCTCGAACCCCTTTATTGATAAAAATGGCCAATAGTAAAGAGACAAGTAATCCAAATAGTGCTTTGTATACATCTTTTCGAGCAAGGGATAGCGCTCTTTCCATCCATGCATTTCGGTTTTTCGCTTTGCCATGTTTGCCTAAGGCAATGGCCAATTCTCTTCCAGCCAAAAGTCCAATAAATACCCAAGTGGTACTCATAGGAACATTATTGTAGAGTTTAAAATAAAAGAGAATCACCGCATATACCAAATCAACAATAGTCGCTGCCCGAACATCGGTAACATTGGATTTTTCATTGACAATTTCTTGAATTTTATCCCCCTTTTGGAAAAACAAAAAGCCAAGTCCCAAAAACACAAAGCCCGAGTAAACCACAAATTCAAGGGGTCCCAATTGTCGCGGGAGAAAAACCGCGATATTGGCAGCATCCTGCATGATCCAAACTGACCACAAGGTTCCGGAAGTAATCCATTGAAGCACCAACCAATAGGGCTTTGCTTCTCCTTTTAAATAATTTCTAACAAACCGCTCAAGGATAAACCAAACAATAATAGCCAAAACAAAGGCTAAAATATACCCCACAAAGCTTTTGAACATAACATCCAAAATTGTTCCTGCTTTATAGGTAAACACATTCAACAATAGAAAAGTAGTTGAAACTGGCATCCGCATTCTAGTCAACACCAGTAGGGCTATTGGCGCAGCAAGTTGTAGATAAACGAAGCTTTCAGGAGCCTTTTCCAAGCCAGGTACAGACAATCTACCATAACTAACATCCCCATCAAACATGAACCAACTATAGAATACCGTTACAATCCAGATTCCTCCCATAAAAATCCAAAGCATCCACCATGGCCGTTTGCTATTGGAGGAAATAAATGTGCCTATGGTCTGAATACTATCGTTAGCAATCGCAGAATAGGCTGCTAACGCAAAACCAAACCACATGGCTGCATAGGTAAATGGAGTAACCAAACCAGCAAATGCCAAAAGAATGCAAACAGTAATCAAAAAAGGGCGCTCACTTTTGGGAAAATCAAAAATGAGGTATGTTTTTTTTGAAAGCTTTTCTTGGTTGATGTTTTGATCAATCGGCTGTCTCTTTGCCATTGGATAAAAGCTTGTTGAATCTTCGGAGTCAAATTAAAGAAGATATTCCTTACTATGTGTTATTAAATTGTTAATAGAGCATAAAACCTTTGGATGAGGGGGGACTACAAATTGATTTCTGCAAAAAAAATCTAACTTTTGTGCTTTGGATTTCTTAACACTACCGCAAAAAGCAGCTAGTTTTTAAAAAAGCAGTAATTTTAAGAGTAATTCCGCCAGTAAATTGACTAGATGGAAGGTTTGGAAGGGCGAAAGCCAAATTCTGTATGGATTTTTATAAGGTATGGGCAAGTAGTTTTTGCCTTGTTGTTGTTCATTTTTGCCATTGACCTACTCACTGTTGCAGTTGGTAGAATCAATAGTGGCCTTGCTTTAGAATTTCTTCAAGCAACAGAAAATCCATTTATCAGTTTGTTTATTGGTCTATTAGTTACGGCTCTTATCCAAAGCAGCTCCACGGTTACGGCTAGTGTCGTAGCAATTGTAGCTTCGGGAAACCTCACCTTGCAGCAAGCGGTTCCACTAGTTTTAGGAGCAAATATAGGGACCACTTTAACCTCAACGCTGGTATCCCTTTCTTATCTAATGAATCGGAAAGAATTTCGACGTGCGCTATCAGCGGGGATTTCACACGATGTATTCAATATTCTCACTGTTATTGTGCTTTTCCCACTGGAAATTTCTTTTGGCTTTCTTTCAAAAACAGCTATTCAAATTGCTTCCTGGTTTGCTGCCGATAACTCTTTCGAAGGGCCAATCATTTACAATCGCATGTTTACAAGGTCTTGGACGGATTGGCTTGTAGACCAAATTCAAATTCCACTTATTTCCATGTTGCTGTCCATTTTATTGATTTTTTTGGCAATTAAATTTTTGTCCACAGCCATGTATCGCTCTTTTGTAAAAAACACATTCCAGGACATCAACAAAGTCATCTTTGAAAAAACAGGGCTGGCATTTTTTTATGGTCTTTTCTTTACTGCGGCGGTACAATCAAGTACAGTGACCACCTCCTTGGTAGTACCATTGGTAGCTAATAAAAAAGTAACGCTAGCAAAAGCATTTCCTTTCATAATTGGAACGAATATAGGCACCACGATTACGGCTGTACTTGCCTCCATCTACAAACCAGAAGCTGCAATTGCGCTAGCCTTGGTCCATGTCTTATTCAATAGTTTGGGTGCACTACTTTTCTTACCGTTCCAAAGCATCCGAATCTTTCCTGTTTGGATAGCTAATTACATGGGGAAAATTTCACTTCAAAATCGTTTGGTAGGCTTGGCCTACATACTCCTTACCTTTTTTATCATTCCTTTCCTTTTGATTTATTTCTCAAAAATTTAAGTTTCTCGCTGCTTCCATTCTTGGAGTAGTGCTTTTGCAGCACTTGTACCTAACCTATCAGCTCCAGCTTCCAGTAATGCCAAGGCTGTTTGTAGGGTTTTTATTCCTCCACTGGCCTTTATTCCCACGGTGGATGGGAGAATTTGCCGCATCAATTTAACATCCTCCACTTTTGCTCCGTGAGGAGCAAAGCCCGTAGAAGTTTTTACAAAATCCGCCCCGGCATCTTGACAAATCAAACAAGCTTCTTGAATTTGACTAGGGCTCAAATAGGCAGTTTCAATAATTACTTTTAGGATCCGTTCTCCTTCGTGACAGAGCTTCGACAATTTGGCTAACTCTATTTTTGGCCAGGACATTCCAGAATGAAAAGCTGTTTGAGACCAAACTACATCCAACTCATCCGCTCCTGACTCAATTGCAGCGACCATTTCAGCAATTTTTGCTGCTGTAGATTCAAATCCAAAAGGAAAACCAATGACTGTGACTACTTGAAGGTCTAGGTCATGAAGTTCCCTTTTAACTTTCTTGACCCAAAAAGGGGGAATACAAACCCCCAACACCTGCTCTTGAATCGCCTCTTCAAGAAATATGTCTAGTTCCTGATCGGTAATCGTAGGTTTGAGCAAGGTAGATTCCAAAAATCGATTTAATTTCATAGTGCTCGGTTAAGGAACATCATCAACGTAATCACTCAAATACATGAATTCCAAGGTAAGGTCGCCATCTCTGGCAATGGTTGCCTTTTCCAAGATGGAGGAATTAGCTTTCCCTAATTCTGGGATAACCCATTGGCAAAGCTGCTGAGCAAATTCTGTCGAAGATTCTCGTGGAAGTTCACAAGGTAAATTATCAATTGCCATCACTGAAATACTATCCTGCTTTCCAAATGCTGGGAGTTCTTGTGCAGTTTTTCGATCAACATCATAAATAGGATCTAGAATCGTGGTAGTTCGATGGGTAGTTGGAATAGACCCATTCAAATCACACGTGATGTCAGCAATAACTGAAATCGAAAAATTTGAGGATTTAATTGCATCCAGCTCAAATAATCGAGGTGCTTTTGGGTCCCAATAAGCAGCCGCTATCAAGAGTTCCCCGACCTCAGCAAAAGGCAAAAAATGGCTTTCATAGTCCTCAGGATATGCGTAAAAATGGGTTTTATCAAAGCCTCCATCTGATTTTCTTCTGAGATAATCGGAGGAAGATACGACTACAAATACAGGTTCATCAAACTGCTGAAAGAGAAATTCTTGGGAGCTTACTTCTTTAATTTTTAAGATTTCTAGAATTTCCAACACTCCTTTTCCGACCCTTCCACGTCCGGTAACGATAATTTTTATGGGGGGTAATACCACCTGCTTTAATTCTCCTTTTAATCCTTCCAAGTCTTTTAAAGCCATGGCCCGACTAATTTCAAATAAACCCGTCTTCTTGCCATACGTCCAAAAAGCTGTGTAGGCTCCCACTATGCCGGCCCATCGCCCAAATGCAACGACACGTTCTCCGGCTGGATTTTTTAACAATTCGTAATCAATTAGACGAATGGATTTTGCCAAAATGGCTTGGAGTAACCCTTTATTTTTGGCTTGCTTTTTTATGGTGTGAGAAAAGAAAAAATAGGTTTTATTTGGAATCAGCTGCTCAATAGGAACCTCCTTTACTCCAAATAATACATCTACATCGGACATGTCCACAACAATTTCCACTCCTTTGTCAAGGTATTCCTGATTGGAAAAAGCCCTTAGATTTGATTGCTCTACACAACATTCAAGTTGATCAGCAAAGGAATCCGCTACAGATTTCAGAATCTCCGGAGTAAATGGAGCTCGTTGATCCGCTGGGATTTTTCCTTCTCGGATAATTCCAATTTTCATAAAAGTTAGTCATTTGGGTTTTAAATTAGGATAATACACCATCCTACTTGTGGTTTGAGGATGGTTGAATCAATGCGGAAAATCAAATTATTCATAATTCGTATTCCTCAATTGCGAGAATACCCAGCAGGAAATATCGGATTACTACTACAATTTAAAACTTTTTAATTCACCACTCTCCTGCCCAACTTGAGAATTTCTGGGGAGAAGAGCCCATGCTAGAACGTCTTTTATCGCCTTCACAAAACTAGTGTAGTCAAAAAAAGAGGGGCTAAAAGCCCCTACATTAATCTATTCCTAAGAAATCTACTTCAAAAATTAAAATGGAGTTTTCAGGGATTTTGTCATTATTATTTTGACTACTATACCCATAAGGTGAAGGAATTACAATTAGTGCCTTGGAGGTAGGTCGAAGGCGTTTGAAAGCCACATCCCAACCTGTGATCACAGTTGATCCACCAATGACAAAACTTAAAGGGGCATAAACCCTTCCTTCTACAAAAATATTATTGAGTTGAGCTACCGATTCGTAGGACGTATCAAAAATACTACCCGTTTCCATTAAACTCCCAATGTAATCCGTGTAGACAACAGTATTGTTAGTAGGTCTGGAACCTACTCCCTCTTGCTGTACAATGACCACCACTCCACTTGGATCGTGAATCCGGTAGAGACTGTCAATTTGGGCGGTGTCTAAATACGCGTCAATTTTCTTTCGATCTATGGCTAGATTTCCTTCAAAATCATAGATAGGGCCTTGATTAAACGGGCTTGTCGTTTCACAAGCACTAAACCCAACTAAAAGAAATAAAAAGAGTATAAGGTTGGTTCGTATCATGGATTTAAATTCGGGCCCTTGGTAATCTGTGCAAGTTCAAGTTCAAAAATCAACGGAGAATTAGCTGGGATTTCGCCGCTACTCTGTGTGCCATAGCCTAGTCTAGATGGGAAAATAACCGTAGCTTTTTCTCCAGGATGCATCATTGAAATAGCAAACTCGAATCCGGAAATGGTAAATCCATATCCTATGGCATAGCGCAAGGGCTGGTACCGCCTGCTGGAGTTGTAGATGCCATTGTCCTTGGCTACCTGTTCGATCGAGGTATCAAAAATCTTATTGTTGAGCATCTTTCCTACATAATTTACAGAGACAGTATCACCCCTTGGAATACTATTTCTTTCGTCCTTTACCGATACTTGCCAAAACATATAAAATCCTTCAATCGGCTCGCTATATTCTTTTACACTATTGATTGGATTTTCTTGTAGGTATTTTTCAATCGCCTCTTTGTCACGCTCCAAGATAGCTTCTTGGGTCTGATCAGCATCTACACAAGAAAACAGCGATAGTGTGCCTAAAAGTAGCGTAAGTGAAGGAAGGAATTTAAATTTCATTAGTTTGTTTTTGGTGTCGGTAATGGTTGGAGTACTCCGTTACTTTTGAACGTCTGTTACTTCTACGTCAAACACAAGAATAGAGTTGGCTGGAATCAAGGCTCCTGCACCACCTTCCCCGTATCCCAAAGGAGATGGAATGATCAATTTGGCTTTAGAACCTTTCTTCAAAAGCATCAATCCTTCATCCCATCCAGGGATTACTTGTCCCATTCCCACATTTACAGGAAGTGGCTCGTAAGGTCGGCCTTCGTTAAAAATATTATTTGCCTTTGCAATCTCTGGAATAGAGGAATCGAATAGCGTTCCATCCAACAAATATCCAGCGTAATTCACATAAAGAGTGGTACCGGGTGTAGTAGCTTCTCCTGTTCCCTCTTTTTCAATCACGTAATACAGGCCATTATCTGTCTTTTGAGCCTGTAAATTATTTTTGGTCAAATATGCTTCGATGGTCTTTGATTCCTCAACCAAGAGCTCTTTTGCGCGCTCAGCTGACTTCTCTTGTTCCTTCTGCATCGCCTCTTCGTAAAACGCCTGCATTTCAGCTTCCGTTTTTACTTCATACGCGCCCAGTCTTACCTTAATCAAATCATCTTCTTGGATAGGTGCTGGCTGGTTTCCGCTAAAAATGACTTTCGCTGGAGCTTCAAATGTAATCGAATCACCTACTTTCAACCCTAAAAAAATCTCATCCATTCCATTCTGTGGCTTTAACGTATCATTTGCCATTAGGTAGCCTGGAAATGGCTGCGTCAAGGTACTGTAAATTACAGAGTCTGACTTAGTCATTATTTCTAAGTTGTACAACAGAAAATCTCCATTTGCAGGCTTTTCTTTTCCTTCTTTGACGTAGGTAAATTCGATAGCATCCTGTTCGGTAACTTGAGTTTTTTGACAGGATGAAAGGGTAGTCACTCCTGTGATCAAGGTAAACAGAAGAACTAGGGATTTGTAATTTTTCATAAAGTAAGAAGTGTGTGTCAAATTTAATTCGTTAAAGGTAAGTAGCAATACAGCTTAGGAGGAGAATAATTCTATTTGGTGCTCTTGAACTAAAGCTTCAAAACGTGCTACCGTTTTTTTAAGACTTAATCCAGATTTTCCTCCCGCAGCATTTTTGTGTCCTCCACCACCAAAATGGGCAGTAGCAAATTTATTTACAGCAACCTCTGCACTGGATCGAAAAGAAATTTTAATCCCATCTTCTCGTTCAGAAAATAATGCTGCCATTTTTACACCCTCCAAAGATAAAGCATAATTCACCAATCCTTCGGTGTCTCCGGTCTGGCTTTGATATTTTTTAAGATCTTTTTTAGTTATGGAAAAATAGGCCAAATGCAAGTCCTCACGAACCACTAGCCGCCTTGTAAGCGCAAATCCAATAAATTTGAGCCGATTCAAGGAATTGGAATCGTAAATAAGATTTGCTATTTCTGTTGCATTTGCACCAGCTTCCAACAATTCCGCAACGACCAAATGCACGTTTTTTGTGGTATTGGGGTGCCTAAATCCTCCCGTATCTGTCAAAATCCCTGCATACAAACAGGAAGCAATGGACTTATCAATCAATTCCTTGTCCCCAAGAGATACAATCAAATCGTACACCAACTCACAAGTTGCTGCAGCTGCCGTACTCCACAACCTGAACTGTGCAAAATCCTCTGGATCTTGATGGTGATCTATATTCACAATGTAGGCCTTCGACTGTCGAATCAGTTCCCCCAATTCATTCACTCGATTCAATACAGAAAAATCTAAGCAAAAAATTACCTCAGCTTCTTCTAATTTAGCTAAGGCCAGTTTTTTATGTGCCTCTTTGGAAAAATCTAAGACCTTTTCATTGCCTTTCATCCAGGTTAAAAAATTAGGATAATCCGATGGAGAAATCACCGTTACCTCATGCCCTTTCTTGATCAGGTAATTGGAAAGTCCCAAAGAAGAACCCAATGCATCCGCATCCGGCTTTACATGGGTGGTAATAATAATTTTCCTTGGTGAGGAAAGTGTTTGGATAAACGTACCTAAAGCTTCCATTAATTTAATTCAGCAGCACATTTGGCTTTGGAGGCAGCAAATGTCAACAAATTTTAGACAAATCCCAAAGTATCAAATTTACTGATCCTGAAGCACCTAGAAGAGATTTCTTTAACCCGTTTCAAATTATGAATCAAAAAGGACTATTTTTGCAGCCGAAATAAACCAATGAAACTCCAAATCCCATGGCAGGAAACAGAACATTCACCATGATTAAGCCAGATGCATTTGAATCAGGCCACACAGGTGCAATTTTAAAAATGATTGAAGAAGCAGGGTTTAAAATTATTGCCCTAAAAGCAACACGTTTAACATCGAAATTAGCAGGGAAGTTTTATGAAGTACATCAAGAAAGACCTTTCTACAAGGACCTTTGTACTTACATGTCCTCAGGATCCATTATTGCCGCCATCCTTGAAAAGGAAAATGCGGTAGAAGATTTTCGGACACTAATCGGCGCTACCAACCCAGCCAATGCAGCGGAAGGAACTATCCGAAAAATATTTGCAAAATCCATTGAAGCAAATGCGGTACATGGATCTGACTCAGACGAGAACGCGGCCATTGAAGGAAACTTCTTCTTCAACCAATACGAGCGAGTATTTTAATCCAAGCTTACAAAATCGAAAGAGCGACCAATGAGGTTGCTCTTTTTTTTATAATTTACTTTTTTAATTCTGGTATTTCTTCCGACATAATCTTGGCAGAAAGTAAAGCCAAAGGAATCCCACCTCCTGGATGCACAGAGCCCCCACAGAAGTAAAGATTTTTAATTTGTGGGGAAACATTTGGATGCCTCAAAAATGCAGCAAATCGCGTATTGGAGCTATTGCCATACAAGGCTCCTTGGGCAGAAGAGGTTTTGAATTCAATACTTCTGGGATCTAAAACCGCTTCAAATTCAATCAATTTTTCAATATCAGCATGCAACATTCGACTCAGTTTTGAGAGAATATCTTTTCTTGCTTGTGCTATTAGCTGATCCCAATCTTGGCCTTGATTATTGGGAACATTGATCATGGTAAACCAATTCATACACCCCAAAGGCGCATCGTCTGGCTTGCTCACAGCAGTGCAATTGATATAAATTGTGGGATCGTTGTAAATGGTCCCTTTTTTGAAGATGTATTCAAATTCTTTCTTGTAGTCTTCTGAAAAAAAGATATTATGCATGTCAATTTCCTCAAATAGTTGAGAAATGCCCCAGTAAAAAATCAATGCAGAGCTAGACTTGGGTTGCTCCAATAATTTTTTCGGTTGTACCTGCTTTTTGAGGATAGTTTTATACGCATTGACCATATCCATGTTGTTGACTACAAGATCTGCAGACACATTTTCTCCCTTCACCCGCAAGCCACAAGCACGGCCCTTTTCTACCAAAACTTCTTCTACTGGAGCATTGAAATGGTAACGGACGCCTAAAGACAAAGCCAACCGATACAAACTCATACTGATGTCATGCATGCCCCGCTTGGGGAAATAAGCTCCAAGATTAAACTCAAGATGGGGAATAATGGTCAGCGTAGCTGGAGTCTGGTAGGGATCGGAGCCATTGTAGGTGGCATACCGATTGAATAGCTGTACCAACTTAGGATCTTTCAATAACTTGGTATTGGAAGCATGCATGGTAGAAAAAAGTCCCAATCTCCCCAAGTTCAAGTAGGCCTTTAGGGCTTGTGAACTTAGCCAGGTTCCAACTTTCCGAAGGGAACGGTGCATAAATAAGGGGGCAAGGCGCTCATAAATAAATGCTGAGCGCTGCAACACCTCCCTAATTCCTTGATCCGAAACCCCTAGCTGAGTGGCAAGTTCTGTAGCAAAACGTTCCGGGTCAGCCCATGCCTTCACCTGTTTGCCGTCTTCCCAAAAATAGTGACAGACCACCTCCAAACGTGCATACTCAAAGTGCTCCTTCGGGTCTTTCCCTGCCAAAAGAAACAATTCTTCCACTTGCTCTGGTAGCGTAAACAAGGAGGGTCCTGCATCAAAGCGGTACCCACTCCCTTCTATCGCGGAAAGTTTTCCTCCAGGATAAGCGTTGGCTTCAAAAACCTCCACCTCATACCCTTTGACCGCCAAGCGGATGGAGGCCGCGATGCCTGCAATACCCGAACCGATGACAAAGGCTTTTTTCATGGAACAAAGGAGATGGTAATAAATCTGTTTTTCAAGGCAAATTGTTTAGATAGTCTTGAAAATTAAGGATGCAAAGAATTTATTCCTGGACTGTTGGCGATGGAAGTTCTAAACTACCTCCAAAAACTAAAGGTGCTATCACTTTCCATCTACCTTCCACTTTTTTCAATAAATAGGCTTGAGCGACCAAAAACTCCCCTTTGACTTCATTTTTTTTTGCATATGCTAGTATCTCCTCAAAATTGCCAGGCTTCAAATCCTTGTAAGCTAAGGTCAAATGGGGTTGAAAGTTCCGGTCACTGAGTTCCTCTACCAAGTGCAAAGATCTTTTACAAAAACTACGTAAACTGGCTTGAAGGGATAGTAAGGATTTAGAAGGTGCAACTTTTTGGTAGATATTTCTATTCCCAAAATACCCAATACCAGTAAACTGGAGATAAAATGGCTCCTGTATCTCCAATAAAGTAGTGAGTCGAATTCCTAGCTCTCTTTCTTTAGCCTCCTTGTACCGAAAAGGCATCTTGAGGGTAAGGTGGGCTGGAGACTGAAGCGCATATTTTACCTGAAACTGGCTTGCAATACCCTGTTTAAGCTTATTGAATTCAGACTCGACCGCAGGAGGGGGAAGCAACCCTATAAAATACTTGCCCATTCCTTTCATGCTCGCTTCTCGTCTAACTTGTCAGGCTTGACGCAGAAGAAGCAAACTTGATCTCCTTTACCCTGTCGGTTGTATTCTAAAGCTTGTTCCTCCCAGGCCTTCATTTGTTTCTGAGAAAAATAGGCTTTGATCTTAGTTTGATCTAGCTTTTCTCCGTTTTCATACAAGTTGGTTCCCCAAAATTGAAAAGAAGTGGAATCAAAAAGAATTTCATTTACTTCAAATCCAATTTGTTGAGCCAACTCAACAAAGCCATTTGTACTGGGTATGGATAAGTGCCTGGGTGCATCGAGTTGTACCCAAAGGGATTCTTTCTCTTGCCAAACGGCTGCATCTGCCACTGGACATCGAATCAAAAGCCTCCCCCCAGCTGTTAACCGGTCAAAACAAGTAGTAAGGATTGATTTTGGATCTGCCATGTGCTCAAAAGAATGGTGCAACATGACAACATCAAAGTGAAGGTCCGTTTGGTCAAACTCTAGCTTCCAGAGTTGAAGCCCCGCAGGCAGTAAAGGAGAATTTTCCAAATATGGGTCAAACCCATGCAAATCTCGAAATCCTGAAACACTCAATTCGTACAACAATTGGCCTGAACCACATCCTACATCTGCAATTCGATCTGTAGGTTTTAGTTTTAACTTTTGAAGCCAATCTCCTCCGAAAGGAGGGCAAAAGAAGGGAATCCCAGTAGTCAAATAGACCTGCATTCGGAGGTGTTTAACTAGCCTTCGGAAATAACCAGAAAATTGAAGGCTTTGAAAAGAATAATATGCACGAGGATAATAATTGCTTAGGTCTTTCGGAATTTCTAAAATTTGAAGGGAACCACAACTGTTACAACTAGAATAGGTAAACTCACCCCCTAGTCCGAGCATTCGCTCTGTCGCAAAAAAAAATGTACCCCGTGTTGAATGGCAATAATGACAGGAATACTCCAAATCAATAGGCGTTTTCACGATTAAATAATAACTCGTACACGGTTTTGATCATTATCTCCATATCCAAAATAAATGACCAATTGTTGATGTAAAAATAGTCCAGTCGGACTCTTGATCGAATTTGATGGGTATTCTCAATTTCTCCCCGGTACCCTCTCACCTGTGCAAGTCCAGTTATCCCTGGCTTTATTTTATGGCGTGAATTGTAACGTTCGATTTGAGGACGGAAAGCATCGTTCATTGGCAAAGTATGTGGCCTAGGACCCACAATGGACATGCTTCCCATCAGTACGTTCAAAAATTGTGGCATTTCATCCAGCGAAGAATTTCGTAAAAATGAACCAATTCGGGTTACCCTAGGATCATTTTTAGTGGCTTGATGTGAATCAGCATAATCGTTCGGGGTCATCGACCGGAACTTGAGACAATTGAACACCTTATTGTTAAGTCCATTCCTTTTTTGAATGAAAAATACAGGTCCTCTGGACTCCAGTTTTATTAAAATTCCTACCAATGGAATTAACCAGGTGAGGATAAAAACCGTCACAAAACTTGCAAAAACTAGGTCAAAAATTCGTTTTGCAAAACTATTCAACGGGTGATCTAACGGAATTTCATTGACATTAATAACAAAGAAATCTCCATATCGGGAAAAGGAAAGACTTTTTTCCAACTGCAAACTTTTCCCTGGGATCATCTTCACCTTGATGTAATGCTCATCTGCAAAGTCAATGACACGTTTGACAAGGCTAGATTCCACCTTTTCATTGATATATATCAGATCCAAGTTCATCTTTGGTGCTTTTTCAAATAGATCAGCAATTCCCCCTTGCGTTTGATCGCAATCGGACAAATCGTCAAAGTACCCTAAAAAATTAATCCCAAAATCTTTTCTAATTCGAAATACATCGACTAATCGTGGGCTAGTAGATCCTTTACCAACGATAATTGCATTTTGGTAATTTTTTCCGGAGGCTCTGTATTTTCTAAGGATCAGTTGAATAGAAACTCTAAACATTCCCATCAGGAATCCCATGGTGATCCCTAATGCTAAAATTTGGATCCATCTGTAATTCCCCGCTTGCAATGGAGTCCAGAGAATGGCTGTTACCCCTAAAAACCACAATAAAGTAACCGATAAACTACTCAAAGTTTGATCGTACTCATCGGTGCGACTGATCCTATAATCTTTACGAAGGATGGATATCACTATCCACACTAACCCAAGTGGAAGGAAGGCAGAAAATTCGGTGACTCCTAAAACATAGAAACGCTGTAAAAAGTAGTTTGCTACCGCCAAGGAAAGCAAAGAGGCAAAAAAGTCGCTGATTGTAAACAACCAGGGAAAATATGTATCAAATCTTCTCTTCATAAAAATAATAAAAATGCTAACCTTTTTCCTTGTCGGCTTTATCCGACAAAAGTTAAGATTAAGGAAGGAAATCCTGTAAAATTAAGAAAGAAATTCTCAAGGCTTATTAATTTTGAATAAATTTCTCATCTTTTACGAAACAAAAAGTAAATGTCCGCACTTTTTAATTTTTTTGCATCTTCCGACAATCCCAAATCCCTCGGCTTTAAGTTTCGTAAAAAACGGCTCCAAGAGTTTGAAAAATTATTTTTTAGTCATTTTAAAGACTTGACAACCCTAGAAATTTTAGACGTGGGGGGAACTGCGAGTTTTTGGCAACATAGCAACCTACTTTCCCATCCTGGCATTCGAATCACCTTGCTTAATTTACATTTGGAAGAAACAAATCACCCTTCAATCCAAACAGTACAAGGGGATGCCACAGACCTAAAGGAATTTAGCGCACAAAATTTTGACCTTGTTTTTTCAAATTCAGTCATTGAGCACGTTTACAGTTTTGAGAATCAACAAAAAATGGCTTTGGAAATTCGACGTGTAGGAAAAAATTACTTTGTTCAGACTCCGAATAAATATTTTCCAATCGAAGTACATTATGCCTTGCCTTTTGCCCAATTTTTTCCGAAAGGGATATTGAAATTTATTTTAACAAGGACAAAATTGAGCCGGTTGAAAAGATGGAATGAACTAGAAGCCAACCAATACTTGGAAGAAATTCGCCTCCTTAATGAAAAAGAAATGATTGGATTATTTCCAGGAGCAGCAATGCTAAGAGAAACTGTCTTGGGAATCACCAAATCAATCACTTCCCATACACTTTCTTAATCCGCAAATTGAAGACGAACAAGGTTGGCATAGACACCTGCAGCATCTTGAACTAATTCTTGGTGGGTACCTTGTTCCAC
>JAURGC010000110.1 GCA_030833985.1 Algoriphagus sp.
GCATATACCTGCTTTACAAAATTTTCGGTGTGATTTGGATTCGCAACACATTTCGCATATACCTGGTCGAGTGTTTTTTCCATTCCTCGATCTTTTAAAAGCTCAATTGCCGCTCGAAAAGCTACAAATTCCCGCATCCGGGACATGTCAATTCCATAGCAATCGGGAAAGCGAATCTGAGGAGCAGAAGATACAATTACAATTCGCTTGGGATTCAATCTATCCAAGGTAGTTAGGATACTTTTTTCCAAGGTGGTACCCCGCACAATACTATCATCAATCACCACCAGGGTGTCGATACCCGGACGGATCACTTCATAGGTAGTATCGTACACGCTGGCTACCATGGAATCTCGATCGGCATCGCTAGCAATAAAGGTGCGTAACTTTACATCCTTACTCACCAACTTCTCCACTCGTGGACGGAAGCTAAGCAACTCTTCTAAGTCACCCACATGTGGCTTTCCATCCAGAAGCACTTCTTTCCGCTTGGCCACAAGGTACTCATCTAGCCCCTCAATCATACCCAAAAATGCTGTTTCGGCAGTATTGGGAATGTAGGAGAAAACCGAATTTTTTAAATCAAAATCAATAGCCTTCAGAATTTGAGGAATCAGAGCCTTACCCAGATTTTTACGCTCTTGATATATATCTGGATCCGTTCCTCTTGAAAAATAAATGCGCTCAAAGGAGCAGGATTTCTTTTCACGAGCGGGTAAGATCTCCTCCTCGGCAAAAGAGCCATCCTTGTTGATGACAATTGCATGTCCAGGCTTAATTTCATGGATGGCCTTGAAGTCAATGTTGAAGGCAGACTTGATGGCTGGCTTCTCAGATGCCACCACTATCACCTCATCGTCAGCATAGTAAAAGGCTGGTCGAATCCCAGATGGATCTCGAACCACAAAAGCGGAGCCATTGCCAATCATTCCTGCCATGGCATAGCCTCCATCAAAATCTCTGCAGGATCGACGCAAAATTCGTCCCACGTCTAGTTTATCCTCTATTACCTGTGTCAATTCTTGATTGGAAAATTCCTCCTTGAATTGATCAAAAATGCGTTGGTTTTCTTCGTCCAAAAAGTGGCCAATCTTCTCCATTACTGTGACGGTATCTGTCTTTTCTTTGGGGTGCTGCCCCAATTCCACCAGTCGTCCAAAAAGTTCCTCGTTATTAGTCATGTTAAAGTTGCCTGCCATGACCAGGTTGCGGCTTCTCCAATTATTTTGCTTCAAAAAAGGATGGCAGGTTTCGATGCTGTTTTCACCGTGGGTACCGTAGCGCAAATGGCCTAACCATACTTCTCCAGAAAAGGCCATATTCTCCTTGAGCCAATCCCCGTCAGTGAGAGCCTTTTTACCTCCCAATTTTTTAGCTTTCTTGAATTTACTGTTGATTTTATCAAAAATATCGTTGACCGCTGAAGGTTCTACAGAGCGGTAACGACTGATGTAGCGCGTGCCTGGCTTAGTACCAATTTTGATATTAGCTACCCCAGCGCCATCTTGTCCTCTATTGAGCTGTTTTTGCATCAATACATACAATCGATTTGCTGCAAATGCAGTCGTTCCATAGGTATCAATGTAGTATTGCACAGGTTTTCGAAGCCGAATTAGGGCTATACCACATTCGTGTTTGATAGCGTCACTCATGGAGAAAAGAGATGGGTTTTTGCGAAGGTATAAAGGTAGTTTTTTTCAAAACATTTCCCGATTTGAAAAATGCCAATTCCCAAAAAATTCTTCAATTCAACTTTAGAACTACCCATCAAAACTTTAGTACAGTGTAACCTTGCATCGCATAGGTGGTGATCGTAGTTAAAGCCGAGTGCGCGATAGTCACTCCAGGCCATAGATCCGATGTTTTAAGTTTCCGTGCTATCAACGACTGCCCACAAACTAGTATTTCTGCCCCAGCTTCTTCCAAAGCGGTAAATACGGCTAGGTTGGGGTTGTTTACCTCATATCTTTTCTGGTAATTTTCATCATTCAAAACCGAAAAAATCCCTCCTCCATGCAAGACCACCTTCACTTTGATTCGATCTTTAGTTACACCTGCCAATCCATGCAAGTTCATCAATCGTGCCACATTGTCTACAAAGCGGGAGATTTGCTTGGGGTCTTCCGAAGCAGAAGTTAGATCTACGAGAATTTTATACTCCAAAGTGCCATCAGGCCTTTCAGTGGCGTCAGGGATTTCAAAGATTCCTCCAAATCCTTTCACGATGGGATTTTGAGGGGTTTGAGAAAAAGCTGTCAATGAGCTCAGGAAGGTAACTGCGCAAAGCAATAGGAGGTAAGGAGACTTCATGCGGATTTTTTTTTGTAAACTACTAAAATTTAATAGAAATATCCGCAAGTACTTCTGATCCATTTGCAGTGTTCGCAAATTGGAAACTAGAAACGATTTTATATCGATAGCTGCAAATGATATCCTTCCAATTTTCTTTCCTAAATTTTTGGGAAACGAATGGAGAATAAGGAAAAGCACAAGTAATTAGGTTGATTATCCGCAATCTTAGCAAAAATTAAAATTTGTTGGAATTACTACAGATACTCGTTGCCTGAAAAAAGACCACCGCCCAACTACATGAACTTCAAACCTCATTTTCTTTGGTTTCTGGTAACTAAGGGGACCCTCCTAGTATTTATAATTGATTTTATTGCGCTCTGGAATTAAACTTTAGAGACCAAGTTAAGTCAAACCTGAAGAAATAAACTCAAACCGATCCTTCCATGAACTTCAAAAGTGTTCCCCATTTTTTTATTGGTCTGATACTACTAAGCTCCTGTAGCGAACAGGAAACTACCTCAGCTATCACTTTCCAGGCAGTTAAAGAGGTCTTTGGAACAAAGATTGATCCTGCTAACCTCCCTAACTACGCGAGCCAATCTATTCCCAATTACATCAGAAAAGACAATACGGGAACCAATCCCATCACCAACGAAAAAGCGATTTTAGGAAGGGTGCTTTTTTACGATAAAAATCTAAGTATCGACAACACAATCTCTTGTGCAAGTTGCCATCAACAAGCCTTTGCATTCAGCGATCCATCACTTGCTAGCAAGGGGGTTCAAGGAGGCGTCACCTCCAGACATTCCATGCGCTTGATCAATACCCGGTTTGCAATTGAATCCAAGTTCTTTTGGGATGAACGCGCACCAACCCTCGAAGCACAAGTGACTACACCCATTCAAGATCATGCCGAAATGGGTTTTAGTGGACAAAATGGACGGCCAAATCTCACCACCCTCCTCGATAAATTGAGTGGGATTCCCTATTACCAAGAATTAGTTCAATCCGCCTTTGGAAGCCCTGAGGTAACCGAAAGCAGAATTCAAGAAAGTTTGGCCAACTTCATCCGAAGCATCCAATCCTTCGATAGTAAATATGACCTTGGAAGAGCTCAGGTAGGAAATGATGCGGCCCCCTTCCCTAATTTTACCACTCAAGAAAATCTTGGAAAACAATTATTCCTAACCCCACCCGTTTTTGACGGCACCGGTACTCGAATAAATGGTGGAGTAGGTTGCCAAGGTTGCCACCAAGCTCCCGAATTTGACATCGATCCGAATAGCCGAAATAACGGCATCATTCGTCCTCTTGTCCCAGGAACAGGCCAAGAATTATTTATAACTAGGGCTCCTACTTTACGGGACGCTGTCAATAGCAGCGGAGGAAGCAATGGGCCATTCATGCATTCCGCCAATCTTGAAAGCCTTCAAAATGCAATTGGACATTACAACAACATTCCCGCTCAACCAGGCAACACCAACTTGGACCCACGTCTCGCTCCAGGAGGCAATGGTCAAAAATTAAACCTTACAGGGACAGAAATCAGTGCCATCGTTGCATTTTTGCAGACACTTTCAGGTAGAGATGTGTATACGAATGAAAAATGGAGCGATCCATTCAATTAAAACTTATCCCCAAAAAAAAAGAAATAAAAAAGGCGACTTGAAAGTCGCCTTTTTTGTGCGCACGAGAAGATTCGAACTTCCACACCCAAACGGGCACCACCCCCTCAAAGTGGCGTGTCTACCAATTTCACCACGTGCGCGATTGGGGATTGCAAAAGTAGAAAACCGAGCTTTGGGAAGCAAAGCTTCACAAAGCTTTTCTTTACTTTTTTTAAAATTTATCCAAAAACCTTTTTTTCAGCAGACTGCAACGTATTGTATAACAGAGCTGCAATTGTCATCGGTCCCACTCCACCAGGTACCGGTGTGATCGCAGAGGCAAGAGGAGCTACTTCGTCGAACTTCACGTCCCCAATCAATCGAAAACCTGTTTTCTTAGTTGCGTCTGCAATGCGGTGGATTCCCACATCGATCACCACAGCACCGGGCTTCACCATATCGGCGGTAACAAACTCAGGCTTACCAATCGCTACAATCAAAATATCTGCCGTGCGACAAATGGAAGCCAGGTCCTTGGTTCTAGAATGCGTTAGGGTAACCGTAGCATTGCCAGGATAGCTATTTCTTGCCATCAGGATACTCATCGGGCTCCCTACAATATGACTTCGACCAATGACCACACAATGCTTCCCAGCCGTTTCAATCTGATAACGCTTGAGTAGCTCCACAATTCCATAAGGTGTTGCCGCCACATAAGCAGGCCAGTTGAGGGTCATCCTTCCCACGTTGGCTGGCGTAAAACCATCTACGTCCTTTTCTGGACGGATGCGGTTGGTTACCTTATCGACTGAAATGTGATTGGGCAAGGGAAGCTGCACAATCAATCCGTCGATGTCCGGATTTTGATTGATTTCCTCCACGGTTCGGAGCAATTCTTCCTCAGAAACCTCTGCAGCAAGGCGAACCAAGGTAGAGGTAAAACCAACTTCTTCGCAGGCCTTCACCTTGGCACCTACGTAGGTTTGGCTAGCACCATCTTCACCTACTAGAATGGCCGCAAGATGAGGCTGTTTTCCACCTTCTTTTTTAATTTCTGCTACCCGCACTGCAATTTCATTTTTAATGTCTTGCGCGGTTTTTTTACCGTCTATTAGAGTTGTCATGGGATCTCGTATTCTATTTATTCTTCAATCGATTTTCTTCAATCGACATTCATTATTTTTTACTAAGTTCTAACTATTGAAATCTATTTCTTTCTGCCGTCAACACACTTTTGACAAAAATAGAAATCAACTGATTGCATTCATCTTTCATTTTATACAAAAACGAACTATCCCGATGAAGGCCTGCTCTTTCTACGATTTTAATCCCAATTAGCGTCTCCCTCAACTCTTTTAAAATGACTTTAAACTTATGGATAAAATCTTTTCTCGATTCCCCGGCCTGGGCTTCCCCATAATTCAAAGCAGGACTTGTTCCGCTTCTGAGCAATTGATTTGCTAAATGATTCCCGGATTTGCTGGAAATCATACTTTCTGTAAACTGGATTATTTGAGCCGCAAACTCAATTAATCGCTCTTCCAAATCAAACTTTTTTTCCATCCTAACTTAAGTAAAAAAATAGGTGTAAATGATTAAAAAATAGAATCCAAAAATGGCCAATCGGAGTTTAACGAGGCGTTAAACCCCGATTGGCCAATGTTGAATGAAGAATGATGAAGAAAAAGAACTGAAACTAGGACTTACTTCTTTAATCTAGCTTCAATACCGCCATAAATGCCTCCTGTGGAATCTCTACATTGCCCACTTGACGCATACGCTTCTTTCCTTTTTTCTGCTTTTCCAAAAGCTTCCGCTTTCGCGAAATATCACCCCCATAACATTTGGCCAAAACATTTTTACGCAAGGCTTTTACCGTTTCTCTTGCAATAATTTTCTGTCCAATGGCAGCCTGTATGGCAATTTCAAACATTTGTCGTGGCACCAACTCCTTCAACTTATCACAAAGTCGCTTGCCCCAGTCGTAGGCTTTATCCCGGTGCACAATCGCCGAAAGTGCATCAACAGGCTCTCCATTGAGCATGATGTCCAAACGTACCATGTGCGACTCTTGGAATCCTTTCAATTCGTAATCCAAAGAAGCATATCCTCTAGAAATAGTCTTCAAACGATCAAAGAAGTCGAATACAATTTCCGCAAGCGGCATATCAAACTGCAACTCCACCCGATCCGAAGTCAAATACACCTGATTTTTGATCTGACCCCGCTTGTCCATGCATAATGAAATCACAGGACCTACGTACTCCGCAGCCGTGATGATGGAGGCCTTTACAAATGGCTCCTCAATATGCTTAAATCTAGTAGGATCAGGCATGTCGGAGGGTGCATTGATTACTTGATATTGATCACTGGTCATGAGGGCCTTGAACTGAACCGAAGGGACAGTAGTGATGACGGTCATGTCAAATTCACGTTCCAAACGTTCTTGTACAATTTCCATGTGTAGCATTCCCAAAAATCCGCATCGGAATCCAAAACCCAAGGCTGCCGATGTTTCCGGCTCCCATACAAGTGAGGCATCGTTGAGTTGCAACTTTTCCATAGAGGCCCGGAGCTCCTCAAATTCGGTGGTGTCCACAGGATAAATACCTGCAAATACCATGGGCTTCACATTTTCAAACCCCTTGATGGCTTCCGCACAAGGATTTTTGACATGCGTCACTGTATCCCCAACAGCCACTTCTTTGGCCACTTTGATACCGGAAATCAAATACCCCACGTTCCCTGCACTCATGGTCTGTTGTGGGATCTGGTTCACCCCCAAAATCCCTATCTCGTCAGCAAAATACTCCTTGCCGGAGTTAACAAATTTAATCTTGTCTCCTTTTTTCAGCGTACCGTTAAAAATTCGGAAGATTACCTCCACTCCACGAAAGGAGTTGAACTGCGAATCAAAAATCATGGCCTGAAGTGGTGCCTCAGGATCCCCCTTGGGTGGTGGAATATTTTCAATCACCTTAGCCAAAATATCTTCGATTCCAATTCCTTCCTTGCCCGAAGCCAACACAATGTCCTCACGTTTACAGCCCAATAGGTCAATCACTTCATCGGCTACCACCTCTGGGTCTGCTCCTGGCAAGTCAATTTTGTTCAAAACAGGAATAATCTCCAAGTCGTGACCTAAGGCCAAATAGAGATTAGAAATCGTCTGTGCCTCCACCCCTTGGGATGCATCTACGATCAATAAAGCCCCTTCACAAGCAGCAATGGAGCGGGATACCTCGTAAGAAAAATCCACGTGTCCTGGAGTATCAATCAAATTGAGGACATACTCCTCCCCCTTGTAATTATACTTCATTTGGATAGCGTGAGACTTGATCGTAATGCCACGCTCTCGCTCCAGGTCCATGTCGTCCAACAACTGATTTTGCATCTCTCGATCAGAAACCGTGTTGGTCGTCTGCAACAACCTGTCTGCTAAAGTACTCTTCCCATGATCGATGTGGGCGATGATACAGAAATTTCGAATATTTTTCATAAGCTTTGGTACGACAAAAGTAGGAAAAAAGTAGCTTTTTTAGCTAGTATCCTTGAGAATTAGACAAGTAATTCCCCCTCCATTTTAAAGTCACATAACCCAAGCTAAATAATTGTTTGTGGAAGAGGATTGTTTGGCAAAAAGTAGTAATTCATTGTTTCATTAAGTTCTAATACACTCGACTACCAACAACAGCATTCTTATCTAGGATTTTTGAACACTTTTTAAATTCTAAATTACCTTTGCAGACCATCCAATACCCGTATGAAAGTCATTGCCGACCGAAAAAAAGCTCAAAATATTGGGGAATACCTCATCTACTTGTTCCAAATGGAGGACCTGATTCGCTCTTACCAGGGCAACTTGGAAGATATTTATACCTACGTGATTTCCCACTATCCTGTAGAAGAAGCTGAAAAACAGGAAATCAAAGCATGGTTTGGAGAGTTAGCGACTCAAATGAAAAAAGAAGGCATTCTTGAGAAGGGACACCTAAAACAAGTCCATGAAATCGTAACCTCCCTACTGGATCTACATTACCAGTTGCTCAAATCAGACCCAAACTATGTACACACCTTCCATCAGGTCAAGCCTCACTTGCTCGAAGCTATTGACGCTGCAGCAGGCGAAGCTATTGGAAACGAAATTCAAATCTGCTTAAATGGA
>JAURGC010000149.1 GCA_030833985.1 Algoriphagus sp.
TCAGTTCAGTAGATCAAATCTTTTCAGACAATCCAGGTAGTTGTGGATTTCAAATTTATAAGGGAAATTTGAGAAATTTTGTAGCGGTTTCCAAATGAATGAAACAAGGCTAAGTTTCCTAGGAGCTTTTTAGTACGGAGGCTACCAATTCTATCAATAAAAAGATGCCTCCTTTAAGATTTTTTCATTTCTTGTTTTAGTTTTAAGAAATATTTATCACCACTGTTATGAAAAAAGGACTTCTTATCGCTGCATTTTTAATTTCTGCTGCTACTGCTGCTCATGCTCAAATAGGTATTCGTGCCGGCCTTGGCTCCTCCAACTTCTCCAATGGAGATATCCAACGTGCTTTTACCTCCTTGATTAGACCTCACCTTGGCCTCTATTATAGAATGGAGGCAATCGAAAAGTTAACAGTAGAACCAGGTTTATTTTATTCTGGGAAAGGAATGAGCACCATAAATGACAATAACAAAGAATTCGAAGAAAGTTTGAGTTACTTGGATATTCCAGTTTTGGCTCGATATGCTGTGAATGAAGACTTTAATGTCTTTTTGGGTCCTCAAGTAGGATTTCTTTTGGCAAGAACCTATACCGAAGAAAGTGTAAAGATTACTGATACTGCGCCTGTAGGAGGCTATGAAATTGGAGGCGTTTTTGGTGTAGGCTATCAATTGACGGATGAACTCCATCTCCAAGCAAGCTATGATTTTGGCGTAAAGCCTTTTGAATACTTTCAAGCAGACGTAAATAATACGGTGTTGAAGCTCTCAGTAGGGTATACGCTCCCATCTAAAGCGGCAAAAGAGAAAACGGAGTAGCACATTACTTGTAGGCTATTTTTTCAATCTTTCTGGATTGTCTTTGATAAAGGATTTCCATCCCTCATTCCTTCCTCGTGTCTGCATGCGCCCTTCGTGAAAATGATGGCATAGGGCCACGGCCAATGCATCCGTAGCATCTAAAAGTTTGGGGAGCTCCTCTATACCAAGTAAGGTTTGAAGCATGGCTGCCACCTGTTCCTTGGAGGCGTTACCATTCCCAGTTACAGATTGCTTTACTTTTTTAGGAGAGTATTCGGTAATGGGAATTTCTTTGGATAGTGCTGCCGCCATGGCTACTCCCTGTGCACGTCCTAATTTGAGCATGGATTGCACATTGACACCATAAAAAGGGGCTTCTAATGCCACTGAATCGGGAGCAAATTCATCCAAAATACCACTTATTCGTTCAAAAATCTTTTTTAATTTGAGTTCGTGGGTTTCGTATTTTTTCAAGTGAATTACCCCATACTGCAAGATTTTATATTTTTTTCCTTCGGTAGAAATTAATCCATAGCCCATGACTGTTGTACCGGGGTCAATGCCTAAAATAATTTTCTCTGAGGACTGATTTTTGACTGGGTCTTTCACGGAGACAAGTTAATTGAATTGTAGGTAAAAATCATGCATTTATTACCCTTGGCAGGGGCAGAGGTTTCAATTATGCTGCTCCGTGGAGAGCGTTTTACCTGAATTTTCAAGAAGATTCTGTAATTTTATGAATTAGCGAACGACCCATGAGTGACGACGAATTTGATCTATTGGACGAATTGTATTTTGTACAGCCTTATTCTATCCTTCAAGAAGCCTTGGGTTGGGAGGACAAACAATTACTCTACACTTTAGGCCTGCTAAAGGAAAAAGGCTGGATAAAGTGTTTTACTTCCCCAGATCAAGAGTGTTTTGATGCAATCAGTCTTTACGAAATGGGAAAAGACTTGCTTTATTTAGCTACAAAAAAGGGGCTTATGGCTCATAATACCCTCTAACGTGCAGGTAGAAGAATACAAATACCAACGGAAAGAATTGGAGTTAAAGGCCTTGTTGGAAATCACTCAGGCCATCAATGAAAATCAATCGGAGGAGGTGTTAGTCAACATCTTTAAGTTTACCTGTTTGGTTCATTTATCTATCCGTTCCTTAATTCTATATGTGGCAAAGGAAGGAGATTTTGAACAGCGAATTGCGCATGGGGTAAAGGCCAAAACACCGGGATTATTAATGCATACTTCGGTGCAAGAAGATAAAAAAACAGGCAGCATATCTATTCACTTGGAAGAAGGATTTTCCTTTGGGGAATTGGAAACCTACCTACCGGTGTACCACAAAGAAAAATTGCTTGCCATTTTATTCATAAAGCAGAAAAACAACGCGATTGCATTGGATTTGGACTTCACACAAGCCTTAACTAATATCCTAGTAGTGGCTTTGGAAAACAAACGATTTGCTAGAAGGCAATTGGAGCAAGAAGTCTTAAAAAGGGAGATGGAAATTGCCTCTCAGGTGCAACAACTTTTATTTCCTGCTACGCTGCCAGCCACCCATTTTTTGAAAGCAGAGGTCACCTATATGCCGCACAGCCGGGTAGGGGGAGACTACTACGATTTGATTGAGGATGGCAATGGGAAAATTTATTTTTGCATTGCTGACGTTTCTGGAAAAGGGATGGCGGCAGCTTTGTTAATGTCTAACTTTCAAGCGGCCTTAAGGACGCTACTTCGGAGTCATATTGACTTGGAGACATTGATACACCAACTCAATTTCACCCTGTTTGACCTGACCAAAGGAGAGCGTTTTATCACTTTTTTTATTGGGGAGTATACCAAGGATACGGCCGAACTTCGGTTTGTAAATGCAGGTCATAATCCCCCTGTGCTTTGTGATTTGAAAACAAATTCAATGGAATTTTTAGAGGCGGGCACGACCATTTTGGGAGCTTTTGATTCGCTTCCCTTTTTAGAGGTTGGCATGCGGAGGGAAATCAGAAATTTTATGCTTCACCTGTTTACTGATGGATTAACCGAGGCCATGAACCCAGAGGAGGAGGAATTTGGGGAGGAGCGCTTTTGGAAATTGGTTGAAAAAAATAGCACCCATGATCCCAATGAATTTCATCAAGAATTTAGGCTTGTTCTCGATAAGTTTACGGCCAAAGTTCCCTTTCACGATGACTTAACGCTGTTAAGCCTTTGTTTTTCAAACCCATGAGAATTTTCCAACTACCAGCAGGCTTAGCTTTATTGTATCCCAAGCGAATTTGGAAAGGACCAGATTTAGAAAATAAAATAACCCTTACCTTTGACGATGGGCCTGTACCAGGTGTGACCGATTGGGTAGTAGAAGAGTTGGCTAAAAGAGCGATGAGCGCCACTTTTTTTATGGTGGGGGATAATGTACGGAAACACCCCTCTTTGGCACAGGAGGTAGTAGCTGCGGGCCATCAACTGGGGAATCATACCTATCACCATCTTTCTGGCTGGAAGACGCCCACCAAAATCTATCTAGAAGATGTAGCGGCATGTGATTCCATTTTAGAGGATACTCTAGGTATTCAAACAGACTTTTTTCGACCTCCTTACGGTTGGATTACCTCCCCGCAAGCTCAAGCCCTATCCAAACAAAAAACCATAGCCATGTGGAGTTTGCTTAGCTATGATTTTGATTCTTCATTGGCAGCTGAGGTGAGTGTTCAGCAATGTAAAGACCGAACCAGACCAGGAACCATCCTTGCCTTTCACGATCAAGAGAAAACCAAAGAAAGGTTGAGAAAAATTCTCCCAAGCTATCTTGATTTTTTGGTTGCAGAAGGATTTGGAACGCAAGAGTTGATAGCCTAAATTTCATGATTAAACTTTGTTTCAACCCTTAATTTCCCAGCTCTTGGTTTCATTCAGGTGTTTGCAGCAATAGTTTCTTATTTTTGCGGAAGAAATTTAATCCCATACCCTGTTTTGTATCTATGCAATTGATTGATACCCATGCTCATATTTATTCCGGGAAGTTTGATTCGGATCGGGATGCGGTAATTGCTGAAATTCGTACTGCGGGCATTACCAAGGTGTTTATGCCTAATGTAGATGTGGAGACCATAGAAACTATGCTGGACTGTGAAAGTCGCTATGGTGACCTCTGTGTGCCCATGATGGGACTTCATCCTTGCGATGTAGGGGAGGATTTTGAGGCACAACTAGAGGTGATGGAAAATTGGCTCAATAGGCGAACTTTTGCTGCTGTGGGAGAGATAGGCACGGATCTTTATTGGGATAAGACCCACCTAGATAGGCAGTTAGCCGCACTTGAGATTCAAGTAAGTTGGGCCAAGAAACACGATTTACCGATTGTGCTCCACTGCAGGGAGTCTATAGATTTGACGATTGACTTTATTGAAAAAATGCATAATGGGAAGCTGAAGGGAATATTTCATTGCTTTACAGGAACTCTAGACCAAGCCAAAAGAATTACAGAATTAGGGTTTTTGTTGGGAATAGGGGGGGTAGTCACCTTCAAAAATGGAGGTTTGGATCAAGTGATTCCGTATATTGGATTGGAACATTTGGTATTGGAAACAGATGCTCCGTATTTGGCACCTGTGCCTCATCGAGGAAAGCGAAATTCTCCAGCCTATTTGCCCTTTATCGCCGAGCGGGTGGGAGATCTTTTAGGAGTAGCGGCAGAGGTAGTCGCAGAATCAACGAGTGCTCAAGCACTTCACCTCTTTAAAACGATTGAAAAATGAATTACAAAATCGTTCGTCTTAATACTGGAATTAAGACAAAGAAGGCCTCTTCAGTCCTGATTATCTATACTGGGGGTACTTTGGGAATGTCTTACGATGAGTCTGGAGCACTGGTTCCCTTTAATTTTGGACAGATTTTGGAGAAGATTCCCATTCTTTCCAATATGAATATTGAGGTTACAGTCATTTCTTTTCCAGAGCCCATTGACTCTTCCAATGTCACCATGGATCATTGGAAAGACATGGCTTACATCATTACCGAAAATTACGATAGCTACGATGGCTTTGTGGTTCTACATGGTACTGATACGATGGCGTATTCCGCTTCCATGTTGAGTTACATGCTAGAGGGGTTGAACAAACCGGTGATTTTTACGGGAGCACAGCTTCCAATTTCGGCCATGCGCTCCGATGCTCGAGAAAATCTGATGACCTCCTTGGAGATTGCTATTGCTAAAACAAAAGGAATACCAATCGTTCCAGAAGTGTGCATCTTCTTTAATCACATGCTATTGCGTGGTAATCGGTCCAAAAAGGTACAGAGCATCCATTTTGATGCATTTGAATCTGAAAATTACCCCATTTTGGCTGAAGCAGGTATTGTAATTGATTACAATACCACGGCGATACGGTCTTTTGAACCCAATAAGAAATTAGTAAACCGAAGTGATCTGGACAATGGTGTCATGATTGTAAAATTATTTCCTGGGATTACGGATAAGATTTTGGATGCTTGCTTTGCAATTGAGGGTTTACGAGGGGTGGTCTTAGAAACTTACGGATCTGGAAATAGTCCCTCCTTGGATTGGTTTATGAATTCCTTGGAAAGGGCCATCAAGAAGGGGTTGATCCTCTTGAATGTGTCCCAATGCAATGGAGGTCGCGTTATCCAAGGGCGTTACGAAACCAGCAAGGAATTGCTGGCTGTAGGAGTGGTAAGTGGTGCGGACATGACCACCGAAGCGGCCGTCACCAAGTTGATGTTTTTGCTGGGCCAAAAATTGAGTCGGGAAGAGATTTGCGTGCAGCTCACTCAGTCCATTGCAGGCGAGATCACTACCTAAATTTGGTTTATTTCTGAAAGGGGTTTGGAAACGGTAGGAATAATTTTTTTCTTTGCACTCCGATTCGCGTAATGGATCAAACCACA
>JAURGC010000126.1 GCA_030833985.1 Algoriphagus sp.
AGTGTTCTTTTAGGATTGCCTCTGCCTTTGCTCTAGCAGATGGGCTAGCCAATAATTCAGGGTAGAAATTAAGGTAATGGGCATGAAGGGAATCAATTCTCTCCTTGGCAAGAACCTTATCAGCAGCTGCCAAAGCTTCTCCAATACCAACCAAGGCATTCGTAGTTCCAGATAAGGCAGATAGCACGACTAGAGTTGGCTCAGTACCTTGGGTAATCAAGTCCTTCACTTGATGCATCCTTTCGGGACGTCCGACAGAGGTCCCTCCAAATTTCATTATTTTCACGTCTTTACTAGCTAAATAGGTTAGAATCCAAGCATTTTAATTGCTGTTATGGCCGCTTCATCGCCCTTATTGCCATGCTTTCCTCCTGCTCGATCGAGGGCTTGTTGCTGGGTTTGTGTAGTCAGTACCCCAAAAATAACCGGTTTGTTGTAGGTCAAGTTTACCTGCGTAATTCCCTGAGCTACTGCATCACAAATAAAGTCAAAGTGTCGGGTTTCTCCTTGAATCACACAGCCGAGGCAAATTACAGCATCAATCTCTTTTTGCTGGGCACACCACTGGGCACCAAGGGTAAGTTCAAAGGAACCAGGAACCTGCTTTCGAAGGATGTGTTCTGCCTTCACTCCATGCTGTAGGAGGGTTTGGTAGGCCCCAGAATACAAGGATTCGGTTACCTCCTCATTCCATTCGGAAACCACCACTGCAAAACGCTTGTTGGAGACGTCGATTAAATTCGTGGAATTGTAGTCACTGAGGTTTTTTAATGAACTGGCCATAAAATAGGTTTTGGAATAGATGGGGTTAAAACAAAAAAGAGTAAGACACCAAGCGCCTTACTCTTCTAGTATACTTTTACCAAGCATTACTTAGCGGCAAGACCTTCCAAGCGTGCTTTATGTTTTCGTGCAGCAGCAAATTCAAACGATTCGTAGTATTTCTCCTCGATCTCTGCATAAGTCTTGATTGCATCTTCAATTTTTCCTGCTTCTTCTTGCGCAACCGCAAGCTTGGCCAAGTATTTAGGAGACATGTATTTATTCTCGTTGGTTCGAGCAGCTTTGGTGTACTGCGCAATTGCTTCATCCGTCTTACCAAGCTCTAACTTTGCATCACCAATCAAGGAATAAGCTTTGGATTGAACCAAGTAATCGTCTGTTGAAAAATCCTCTAAATACCTGAGCGCCTCGTCAAATTTTTTCTGAGATAGGTAGATGGAACCAATGTAAAAATTTGACAAGTTGGCCGCATCCGTACGTGGATAGTTCTCAACAATGTTCAAAAACCCTTTGTTTATCCCGTCGCCATTTAAGGCAAAGTCTATGCTGTCCTGCTCAAAGAAGTAAACTGCTTGGAACATTTCTGCTTGGGCTTTTTCGTTTTGCTGTTGGGTATTGTATTGGAAAAATAAAATACCACCAATTAAAACAACAGCTATTGCGAAAATACCTGCTATTATTTTACTGTTATTTTTCAAAAAATCCTCACCAGGGACTAACTTCTCTGCAAGAACCTCTGGGTTTTCGAGGACTTCAGTTTGGTCTGATTTTTTTGTTTCTTTCTTAGCCATGTTGCTCAATTTTCGGACGCAAATATACGGTTTTTATCAAATACACAAGCAGGACCTGCGAAGGCCTTTGGTACTTATTCCATTACAAATGGATAGTCCTCTTGAACGTATACGTCATTGAAGGCGTCCATGCCATCCGGCCACGGAGAAGCTTCTGCAAATTTAACGGCCTCGTCTACCTGAGATTTTACTTTTTTTATCACTCCTTCAATTTCAGCTTCCGTCATCAATTGATTCTCACGGATAGTAGCAAGTACCTGCTCAATCGGATCCCGCTCCTTGTATTCTTCAACTTCTTCCTTGCTACGGTATTTTTGAGGGTCGGACATGGAATGCCCTTTGAATCGATAGGTTCTAAATTCCAAAAGCGTGGGTCCATCGCCTCTACGAGCTCTTGCTGCTGCTTCAGCTACCGCCTCATGAACCGCTTCTACATTCATTCCATCTACTGGGAACGAAGGCATGTCGTACGCCTCTCCAATTTTATACAATTCGGTCACATTTGATGTACGTGCTACGGAGGTACCCATCGCATAACCGTTGTTTTCAATCACAAAGATTACTGGGCTTTTGTAAATCATCGCAAGGTTGAATGCTTCGTGTACCGCACCTTGGCGAACAGCTCCATCTCCCATTTTAGCAATACACACATTTTTAGTGCCCGCATATTTTTCGGCGAAAGCTACGCCCAAACCCATAGGAATCTGTGCGCCTACAATTCCATGGCCTCCCATAAAATTACGTTCCTTATCAAAAATATGCATGGAGCCACCCTTCCCTTTGGTTGTGCCGGTAGCTTTGCCAAACAATTCAGCCATAATCGCACCGGGATCGGTGCCTAGACCTAGTGGATGAGCATGACAGCGGTAAGCTGTAATCCATTTGTCGTCTTTAGTCAGGGCAGTGATTGCTCCAGAGGCACAAGCCTCCTGACCAATGTATAGGTGACAAAATCCTCTGATCTTTTGTTGGCCATACAATTGACCTGCCTTTTCCTCAAAACGTCTCATTAAAAGCATGCTTTCATACCAGAAAGCATACGTTTCTTTGGAGTAGTTTACCTTGGTCTTTGCCGCTGCAGTTTTCTTTGCCATAGGGTACTGATCAAAATGTGCTATTTTAGGCCTCAAATATAGTAATCCCGACCTAAAAATTAGGATGCCAAGTAAATAATTCGCCATTCACATGATTTTAGAGTCCCTAGAACTCATTCAATTTAAAAATCACCTGCATAGTAAGCTGAGATTCAGCCCCCAGATTAATTGCTTGCTTGGCAGAAATGGGAGTGGAAAAACAAATGTACTGGACGGAATCCATTACCTATCACTTACCAAAAGCGCTTTGCAATCAAGTGATGCCTTGAGCATTCAGCACGAGACTGATTTTTTTACGTTGAAGGGCAATTTTACAGTAGGTGCTAATCCTTTGGAAGTGCGCTGCACCTTGGAGCAGGGGAAAAAGAAGCAGCTATTTCAAAATGGAAAAGTTATGGAAAAGGCAAGCGACCATGTGGGTAAAATTCCACTGGTCATGATTGCGCCAGACGACACCGAATTGATCAAAGGAGGAAGTGAGGGCAGACGAAAATTTTTTGACGGCCTCCTGGCGCAGTTAGATCATCCCTACTTGAATCAACTGATCCGCTACCATCATTTTCTTAAGCAACGAAATGCCCTATTAAAGCAGTTTGCTGATTCGGGTCGGCGAGATCTCACCTTACTTGCCGCCTACGAAGAGGAACTGATTCCCTTGAGTCAATCTCTTGCCAAGCGGCGATCGGCATTGGTAAAAGAAATAAGCCCTTTGTTGCAAAAGTATTACGAAGCCTTGTCTATGGGTCGAGAGCAGGTAGAACTAAGTTACGAGACCGAAGCGCTTCGCGAAGATTTTGGTGGGTATTACTTGGGACTTCGACCCAAGGATTTTGCGACTAAAAACTGCAATGCCGGCATCCATAAAGATGATTTTGATTTTCGGATCGATGGCCATCCGCTGCGTAAACTCGGGAGCCAAGGGCAGCAAAAATCGTTTATCATTGCCTTGAAACTGGCACAATTTGAGTTATTTGAAAAAGCGAAGGGAGAAAAGCCCTTGCTGCTACTCGACGATATTTTTGACAAGCTCGATGAGGATCGCATCACCAAGCTCCTGCAACTAGTATCTCAGGGTAATTTTGGACAGCTCTTCATTACCGATGCGCGGCCGGAACGTTCCAAGGAAATTCTCAGTACCCTGGATGCCGAAGTGGCCTTTTTTTTCCTGGAAGATGGGCTCATCTCCAAAAAATAAAGGGCCGAAGCCCCTTTATTTTTTACCATAAGGAAGATGGATATTCTCCTTGTGCGTGTAGCTGCTTCAAGGCATCAATCACTACCGGACGATCTTCTGTGTAGGTGACTCCAAACCAGGTTTTGCCACCCGGCAAAATTTCAAAAGCTGCTTCATTGGCTTGGATCAGGTTATTAGCCACAGTAGGAATGTAAAATTCCGACTTCAAATTCCCTAAGTTGGCCGGTAAAAACTCCTGCCACATGGATTCGATCGCATCAAAAACAGCAGGGTGAAAACCCCAGAAATTCATACTTACCGGGGTGTTGGGTGCTATTTCAAACGCTTCTCCTTCTCCTCGACTAAGGATTTTGTCTCCTTCTTGCGCGATGGAGGTTCGCTCGGTCATCCCAATCAATTGCCCTTTGGCATTCGTTTCACATACGCCTCGGCTCACTGTTCCGTGCACAGAAAGCACATTTTTGAGCGCATAGCCCACCATGGCATGCAGGTTGGACTGTACATCCGTAGTCAAAAACTTACCCAAAACAGCGAATGCTTCTTTTCCATAAAAATCATCTGCGTTGATGACTGCAAAAGGTTCGTGTACCGCATCTTTTGCACAAAGTACCGCATGCGCAGTACCAAAAGGCTTGACACGATCTGCTTGCTTCAAGTCCGCAGGCACAAAACTGTCTAAGGATTGCAAAACCCAGTCAACCTCAATCTTCCCTTGAAGTTTGGGCATAAACTTCTCCTTTGCTATTTCTAAAATTTCTTGCCGTACAATAAATACTACTTTTCCAAATCCAGCTCGGATGGCATCAAAAATTGAATATTCTAAAATAGTCTCCCCATTTGGGCCAAAACCATCAATTTGTTTATTTCCTCCGTAGCGACTGCCCATACCGGCCGCCAAGACTACGAGTGTTGGTTTGCTTGTCATAGATTCAATTAAAAAACGTGCGCAAATTTACCCCGAATTCCCTTCCTAACAAGGACCCCGCCGGTTTATTTTCACAGGCCAAAATTTATTTTTTTACTACTTTTAGGGAGAACTAAATTCATTTTCAAACTAGTTTTTAATTTTTTTACATGTTTTTTTATTTTTTTGATTCATTTTATATCCTAATTTTTGATTAATTACTATTTTTTGACTTATTTTCGATTCTATTTTTAAGAAACCACCTCTCCCTTTAAAAAAATGAAAAAAATCGAGGCCATTATTCGCACTTCTCGCTTTGATCACATCCATCGCTGCATTTCCAAGTTAGGGGTCAAATTTCTTTCCTTCTACGAAGTAAAAGGAATGGGATTTGAACATGCCCGGCAAGAAATGTACCGAGGAGTAGCCTACGAGCCTGCTTACATCCCCCGAACTAAGCTTGAAATAGTCGTTCCGGACGATCTCGCAGAAGGGGTTGTCAACTGTATCCTACAAGAAGGGAAAACCAATGAAATCGGAGATGGTAAAATTTTCGTGTACGAAGTACTCGAAGCCTACCGAATTCGAAACCAAGACACGGGCGAAGCCGCCCTATAAATTCTTCCCTTACATTCTATTTCACTGCTCTCACACCTATGCAAGAACCTGTACAAGACCTATTTACAGTCAACAACCTTTGGATGATGGTATCCACCTTGTTGATTTTTATCATGCACCTCGGATTTGCTACCCTTGAAGCGGGGCTTACCCGAGCAAAAAACACAGTCAACATCCTATTTAAAAACACGCTAATCCCAAGTATCGGCATCCTTAGTTATGCCTTCGTCGGGTTTAACCTCATGTATCCAGGCGCAGATTATGCCGGCTCATTTTTTGGATTTGCTGGATTTGGCCTTTCCCTTCCTGAAGGATGGGACACGAGCAACTACAATGCAGGCTACACCTTTTTTACCGATTTTATCTTTCAAGCCATGTTTGCTGCCACTGCGGCCACCATTGTATCCGGGGCAGTAGCAGAACGAATGAAGCTGGGGCCATTCCTAATCTTCTCCTTACTTTATGTGGGGATCTGTTACCCAATTGTAGGGATGTGGAAATGGGGCGGCGGTTTTCTAAACACCTTAGCAACTCCATTTTATGACTTTGCTGGCTCTACCCTCGTCCACACAGTGGGTGGATGGGCAGCACTTGTAGGCGCCTTTTTATTGGGACCTCGACTAGGCAAATACATGCCTACAGGAATGAAGGCGATTCCTGGTCATAATATTCCGATGGCTACCATGGGAGTCTTTTTACTCTGGTTTGGATGGTATGGCTTTAACGGAGGCTCTGTACTTAGCGCAGATCCAGGGACTGTCTCCCGTGTATTTGTAACCACCTCACTAGCAGCTTCTGCAGGCGCCATTGGAGCCTTAATCACCTCCTTCTTCAAATTCAAAACGTATGACATCACCATGGTCCTGAATGGAATTTTAGCAGGTCTAGTGGGCATCACCGCAGGTGCAGATCAAATGGGAGTGATGGATTCAATCTGGATCGGACTCATCGGCGGGGTACTTGTGGTCCTAGCGGTAATTGCATTTGACAAGCTTAAAATTGATGACCCCGTGGGTGCGATAGCAGTACACCTCATTGGAGGTATTTGGGGAACACTAGCGGTTGGAATTTTTGGAAACTTAGCTGGATGGAATCAGCTGCTATCACAACTGATCGGTATTGGAAGCAGCGGACTTTTCTGTTTCGCCTCCTCCTGGTTGATCTTTTTTACCCTCAAGCGCACCGTGGGCATCCGTGTTGATGAAAGAGAGGAAATTGAAGGTCTAGACATCAACGAACACCAGATGCGTGCCTATCCAGATTTTGCATCGAAGGATTAAAAATCATCCTACAAAAAATCCCCTAGAACTTTGTCCTAGGGGATTTTTTTGTCTTATCCATTGGGCTATAGGGCCAGTGGACCAAAATGCTGCAGCAAAATAGCTTGATGCACGTGTCCAAATTTTGTGTAACACCAAACCTTGAATTCCACTAGCTCCTCTGTTAATAAATAACTGATCCCTTTTTTCAGCTCTCTTTCAAAAAGAACCCTGTTG
>JAURGC010000201.1 GCA_030833985.1 Algoriphagus sp.
ATGCTTACGCTGCCCATGCGGATCAGTTGGCAGAAAGTGCAGAGGGATTTGGGCGGAGCCTCAATCGCAAGGAAACGGAAAAGTATGGCATTCAAGCCGAAGAAGGGGACCTAGACCCCGATGAATTGGTGGCCGTTATCACCCAACTATCTGCACAGTTTGACCCGGAATGGGGAGGGATGAACCGGGTTCCTAAGTTTCCAATGCCAGCCATCTGGCATTTTGTGTTGGATTATGCGCTACTCGCTGCACGAGTAGACCTGCAAAAAGCCGTATTTTTCACTCTCCAAAAAATGGGGATGGGAGGGATCTACGATCACCTTCGCGGAGGATTTGCCCGCTACTCTGTCGATGGAGAATGGTTTGCCCCACACTTTGAAAAGATGGGTTACGACAACGGGCAGCTTCTCGAACTTTATGCCAAAGCATTTCAGGTCAGTCAGGATTCCTTTTACTTAGAAAAAGTGCGAGAAACCAAAAACTGGATCCTAGCCGAGATGTTGCAAGAGGAAGGGGGTTTTTATGCTGCTCAGGATGCGGATAGTGAAGGAGTGGAAGGGAAGTTTTATACCTGGACTGCTGCCGAGCTGAAGGCACTTCTCGGGGAGGAATTTGGATGGTTTAGTAGGTTGTATTCCATCACGCCTGATGGCAACTGGGAGGAAGGAGTCAATATCCTTTTCCAAGTGAAGTCCTACGAGCAAGTGGGTAAGGAGCAGGGCATTCCTCTGGAAGATTTTCTGCAAAAGGTCGAATTGGTGAAAAAACAGGTGCTTCAGCACCGCAACCTGCGGATTTTTCCCGGCAAAGACGATAAGGTGATTGCTGGCTGGAATGGATTGCTAGATGCCGGTTTGATCCAAGCCTATTACGCCTCAGGAGAAGAGGAGTACTTGGAGATTGCCCTGCGCAACCTAGATTTTGTACAAGTCAAACTTTTTCGATCAGGAACCTTATACCGCAGCTACAAAAATGGACAGGCCTATACTCCTGCTTTTTTGGAGGACTATGCCGCTTTGATTAAGGCTTCTTTAATGGCCTTTTCCGCTAGTGGATTATCTAGACATCTCAACTTTGCGCAAACGCTAGCAGAGGTGGTTCTGGCACGGTTTTACGATGCGGAAGATGGGTATTTTTATTTCAGTGACCCAACTGCAGAAAAATTGATTGCTAACAAAAAAGAACTCTTTGACAACGTCATTCCTGCATCCAATTCCATCCTGGCACGCAGTTTTCATCAACTAGCCCTATTGACTTACAAGGAGAATTATGGGAAAATTGCGGCACGAATGCTAGGGGGGATGAAGGAATTGGTATGCAAAGAACCTGGCTTTTTGTGCAATTGGGCCAATTTTTACCTGGAAAGCCTTGTACCCACAGCAGAGATAGCAATCGTGGGTACCGGAGCCAAGGAAAAAGCTTTGGCACTTCGGGCAAATTACCTTCCCAATGCGGTGATTGCCTGGTCGGAATCTCCGACAGCTAGCGTCCCTATTCTAGCAGGTAAACTGGGGGATGCCGAAGGAAATGCCTTAATTTACGTATGTGTAAATCGCAGTTGCCGCAGACCGGTCGCTACTGTCGAGGAAGCACAGGCCTTGGTACCTCAGTTGAACTAATTTGGTGAACACGTTATTTCCCGAACATGATTTTTCAGATGCTGTAGACGAATCTCAATTTGTCGACATCATCTTGCCGGTACCCATCCCTCGAATGTTTACCTACAAGGTACCCAAGGCACTTCAGCCCCTGCTGCAGATAGGTTGTCGCGTCTTGGTTCAGTTTGGCAAGAAAAAAGTGCTCACCGGCATCATCGGTCGTGTACATCAAAGTCCTCCCCAAGCCTACGAGGCCAAGCCCGTCTTGGACCTGCTAGAGGAGCAACCTTCTGTCAATCCCTTACAAATCCGGTTTTGGGTTTGGATGGCTTCCTACTATTGCTGCCACATTGGTGAAGTGATGGGAGCGGCTCTTCCTTCGGGATTGCGGTTATCTTCTGAAAGCAAAATTCAACTTCATCCTGAATTTGATCTAGAGAATTCTTCCTACCCTTTGGATGTGCGTGAAGAGAAAATATTGGAAGCATTAGGAACCAAAGAAGAACTGAGTTACGAGGACTGCGAACAGCTCCTTGGGGTGAAGGCGATTCATCCTATCCTCAAGAGTTTGGTGGCTAAGGAGGCTATTTTGATTTTTGAAAAAGTTCAAGAAAAATATAGTCCCAAATTAGAAACAAGGCTAAGGCTGCATGCAGATTACCTAACTGGTACTGCATTGGAGGCCCTTTTTGGAGAATTGCAATCCAAGCCCAAGCAGGAGGCAATTTTGCTCAAATTTTTGCGCGACCTGCCCGTGCATCAGCGCCCCGAATTGAACGTGAAAGGGCTTGCGAAGGCCAGTTTATTGGAAGAAGGAGATTCCGAAAGTTCCTTGAAGACGTTGATCAAAAACGGAGTTTTGGAATCCTATACCCAGTTCGTGGACCGGATCCCAGAGGAAGCTGCTGAGCGAGAAGCATCGGCCCTATCAGAAGCCCAGCAGGAGGCCATGGATCAAATCAAGGGACACTTTGAAAGCAAGCAGACCGTTTTGCTTCAAGGCATCACTGGTGCTGGCAAAACAGAGATTTATATCAAATTAATTCAAGAGGCGCTAGGCAGTGGATCCCAAGTGCTGCTATTACTTCCAGAGATCGCGCTTACCACGCAATTGGTAGGGAGATTGAAACAGGTCTTCGGTTCCAGCATGGGCGTCTACCACTCGAAGTATTCAGATAATGAGCGCGTGGAGGTTTGGAACGGGGTGTTAAATGGACGTTTTTCCTTTGTAGTAGGGGTGCGCTCCTCCCTGTTTTTGCCTTTTGATAGTTTAGGATTGGTGATTGTGGATGAGGAGCACGAACCCAGTTACAAGCAGTTTGATCCTGCTCCTCGCTACCATGCGCGCGATG
>JAURGC010000151.1 GCA_030833985.1 Algoriphagus sp.
AATAGCCCAAGAAGCAGGTACTTACAAAAAGGAAAAGTAAGACTAACTTTTTCATCCGCCTAATATAAAGGCAAAATGGCTGCAAAATCAAATTTATGGAAAAAAATAGTAGTTAACGGCTAACGGTCCATGGTCCACTGCAATTGAGTAGAGGCAAGAAACAAGAGCCGATAAGCAAGATCCGAGAAGCAAGAAACAAGAGCCGAGAAGTAAGAAACAAAGATCCGAGAAGCAAAAGAAACAAGAGGCAAAGAAATAAGAGCCGTGGTGTTACTTGTTAGCTGTGGTCCGTCGACCGTTGACAAAAAAAATATCCCACAGGATAGAATCTGCGTAATTTTTCGAGTTAGATCTGCGTGAAAAAAAACAGATGCTAATCCACTGAAAATAAAAGCAAAAAAAATCTCCGAGGAACTCTCGGAGATTTCAATTATAGAAAGAAGGCTTAAGCTTTTGCCGTTCTTCTTTTTGTTTTAGTCACTTCTTCTTCAACTTCGTCTTCTACACCCGCAAGAATTCTTCCGCAGTGTTCGCAAACGATTAGTTTTTTCTTTTCACGAATATCTGCTTGACGCTGTGGGGGTACGGTGTTGAAACAACCTCCACAAGCACCTCTTTTGACCATTACTACAGCAAGGCCATTTTTTGCATTCGCTCTAATTTTGGTGTAAGACTTGATCAAACGCTCTTCCACCTTCTTGGCAGCTTTATCTCGATCACTTTGCAATTTGGTTTCTTCTGATTCGCTTTCTGCCACAATGGTGGAAAGCTCGTCTTTTTTGAGGTCCAAATCTTTTTGACGATCAATTTTGGATGCGCTGGTAATTTCAAACTCTTCTTTCAAGTGATCAATTTTAATTCCAGCTTCAGAAATCTTCTTTTTTGATACTTGAATGTCCAAATCTTGCAGCTCCAATTCCTTGGTGATGGCATCGTACTCACGGTTGTTTCGTACGTTCATCTGCTGCTCTTGGTACTTTTTAATCAGCTTTTCTGCTTCTTTGATGTTGTCCTTCTGGCGCTTGATTTCCTCTTCAAAACCTTCAATTTCTCTTGAAAATTTATCAAGACGGGTTTCGTAGCCTGCTATCTCATCTTCAAGATCTTGCACTTCCTCAGGGAGCGCGCCTCTTACTTTTACGATGGCATCTAGCCTTGAATCTATAAGCTGAAGGGTGTAGATAGCGTCGAGTTTCTGTGCTACTGTACTTTCCATGAACTATCGGTAGGATGTGGGATTTGTAACTACTTTTGACAAATAGAGTGCAATATTAGGAAAATTTTGTGACAAAACGTCTGCGAGTAAATCTTTTGTGAAAATTTCGCTTTCATAATGCCCAATATCACAAAGTACCAGTGCCCCTTCTGCATCAAAATATTCGTGATACTTGATGTCTGACGTTACAAAAACGTCTGCTCCTGCTCTTTTTGCATCTCCCAAAAGAAAAATTCCGGCACCTCCGCAGAGGGCTACCTTTTGTACTCGCTTCCCAGTAAGTGGACTATGCTTTACTAGAGTTAAGTTCATTCGCTGCTTTAAGTAATCTAAAAACTCTTCTTCAGAATATGACTCCGGAAGTATACCGATCATTCCAGCACCCACTTCCTGGTTTTCGTTTTCCAAATTGCTCAGGTAGTAGGCCACCTCTTCGTAGGGATGGGCAGCCTTTAAGGCAGCAAGTACTTTCGAACTTAGATGCGCAGGTAAGATCACTTCTACACGCAATTCGGGTTCTTCGTGGGCTTGGCCCCGCTGTCCAAGGTTTGGATTGGCATTTTCCGAAGGGGTAAACTGACCCATACCTTCTGATGAAAAAGCGCAATCGCTGTATTCCCCAATCTGTCCTGCGCCCGCCTGAAATACAGCTTCCAAAACTTGATTTTTATTTGCTGTAGGCACAAAAAACACCAAGTTATTCAAGAGTTGTTTCTTGGGTTGCAAAATGCGGGGCTGAAGCAAACCCAACCTGTCTGAAATTCGTCGATTGACTCCGCCAGCCACATGATCCAAGTTGGTGTGAATGGCAAAAATGGCCACATTCGCCTGAATGGCTTTGATAATGGTCCGCTCCACGTATGTTTTTCCTGTGATGCTTTTGAGTCCCTTGAATACGATTGGATGGTGTGCTACAATCAAGTTGGCACCTTGCTGAATGGCTTCATCCACCACAGCTTCCGTGCAGTCTAAGGTGCATAGGACGCCCTTTAAATCCCAGTTTCGGTCTCCACAAATTAGGGTAGCATTGTCGTAAGACTCCTGGTAGGCAGGAGGAGCCAGCTGGTCGAGAAACGAAAGTATATCCTGAATACGGTATCCCATTTTTTTTGTTAATTTGAACAAAAATAGCAAATCTATTCAATGCCTTGGTACGCCTACCTTCTTGCTCCGGCAGCTTTTCTTTTTCATGGGATTACTGCAGCACGAAATTTTCTATTTGACCGAGGACTGATCTCTAGTCAGAAGTCTCCCATTCAGACACTGGTGGTAGGCAACCTGTCGGTAGGCGGCACGGGCAAAACTCCCTGGGTAGAATTTTTGGTGCGCAAGCTACGCGATGAGTTGACAGTTGGAACTCTTAGCCGAGGCTATGGACGCAAAACCCAAGGATTTATTCAAGTTCTTCCAACGAGCTCTGCAGTTGAGGTGGGGGATGAGCCTTTGCAACTTTACACCCAATTTAAGGAAGAAATACCTGTTTTTGTAGGGGAGGATCGGGTAGGCGCTACGCAAAAAATCCAGCAGCTCAGGCCTGACCTACAACTCCTCGTTTTGGATGATGCCTTTCAACATCGCAAGCTAAATCCTGATTTACGAATTCTCCTCACTTCCTACAGCTCCCTTTTTTCCAAAGATTATTTATTGCCTATGGGTAGGCTTCGGGAGTCTCGAATAGGTGCCAAGCGTGCGGATGTGGTGGTGGTGACCAAATGCCCTACCCACTTGAGTCAAGCTGAAAAAAAAAGATTAGCCGGGGACCTGGCACCTTACGTAAACTCAGAGGCAGACCTTTTCTTTTCTTCCTTAACCTATGGGAAGCCCTACCAAGTAGCTGGACCAACCCAAACAGCGTTCACCGCGGTCATTGCTCTTGCAGGCTTAGCGGATAACGAACCATTTTTACTCCATTGCAAACAGCAGTATGCGGTAGTTGACTCTTTTTCATTTTCAGATCACTACGCCTACCGTCCCGAAGATGCAGCTCGAATTTTGGAGGTTTTGGGACAAGATAAGGGGAAAAACGCGGTGCTACTCACTACGGAAAAAGATGCTGTGAAACTTAAAACCCTTGCAGCAACTGAAATGTGGTCGAAAATTTCGATTTTTGCCTTGCCTATACAAGTGGCTCTCGAACCCAGCCAGGAAGAGCAGCTGCTTCTAAGGCTACGAAAAACCCTACTTCACCCGTGAACAGGAAGCTCCTTACGTTATCGGTATTTGTTTTACTAGTGGTAGCCCAAGCTGCTTTTGGACAGCGACCTATTCGACCCATTCCGCAAGGTGGAGGTATTGGGAATCCTACTGGTACTAAGCCGCCCGGGAGGCAACAGGCAGATCCTTTGGAAGACGAAGAGGAGCAGGAGGGGCGTCGGACGCTGCTTGACGATAGTACCAAACAGGTTTACGGTCCTAAGACTACCCTTTATTTTTACGAGCAGGCGATTAAGCGCAATAGCCTCATCTTGTACGAACTAGATACCTTACTTACTAATTTTCACAATTACGATCCTGTCGCCAAGTCGGGTTGGAAGTATCAGGACTTAGGGAATATTGGTTCCGCTGCCAAGCCGGTCTACTTTGGACTTCCCGAGCAGATAGGACTAAGTTCGGGTTTCGATGCGTACGACCTCTATTTCAAGGACCCGTCCACACGAAAGTTTTACGATTCCAAATCCCCCTTTACGGAGATGGCAGCTTTTTTTGGTGGAGGCCACCGAAATATGTTGGATCTCTCCTTTGCTAGAAATGTCAATCCACGATGGAATCTTGGATTTGATTTTTTCACCCAGCGGGTACGCAAGACACTCAATCCTTCGCAGCGGGATGACCACATGGTGGTACAGAATGGGTATGCATTTCATACCAATTACCGTTCTGAAAATGGGCGTTATTGGCTTTTAGGCTCCTTTTCTAGGATGAAACATGCAGTCAATGAAATCGGAGGGATCATTCCTCCTGCAGTGGATACTACCTCTATTTACTTTACCTACGAAGATGCAAAGGTTTGGCTGCAGCAGTCTCGAGCGCGAGAATTGAGACAAGAATACCACTTGTATCAGGAGTTCAAATTGGGGAATGGACTCCAGTTTTACCATGTGCTGGATCGTAAGAACCAAGCCCTCGTTTTTGAATCCTTACTGAGCAGTTCGGACGGATTATTTTTTCCAAAAGAACGATTGGTTGATCCAGACAGCACTCAAAATAGAAATGATTTTTCGGAGTGGAGAAATGAGTTGGGTATTAAAGGCACAGTCAAGCAGTTTTATTACAACAGCTTTGTCAAGTTGCGCAATGGGAACCGCTGGTCGCCGCAATTGGCGGATCCAAAGCGAACTTTTACGGAGGTTTACATCGGAGGGGAGTTGATTGGCAAGCTTTCGGATACCTGGCAGCTGCAGGCAGATGGGGAGTATTTATTGCCGGGCAACTTTCGCCTACATGGGCTATTTATATCTCCCTGGTTGGATGTGGATTACACCAAAGCCTTGTACAAACCGAGTTTATTCCATCAGCAATACCGCGGCAATCACCGGGAGTGGAACAATGACTTCAGCGATATTGGTGTGGATCAGATCAAAGGAACAGTGAAGGTGCCGCTGGAAAAAATCCAAATCCATCCTAGTTTGACCCTGACTCGAATCAATAATTACGTCTATTTAGGTACAGACATGAAGTCACAGCAGGCCCCAGGGCAAGCATTTTTGTTGATGCCAGCACTGAAAGCCTCCGTTCCTATAGGCAAGAAATTCCGAATAGATTCTGAGTTGATTTACACCAAAGTGAGTGGGGAGTCGGCTGATGTGCTTCGAATTCCAGCTTGGTACAATAACACCAAGGTATATTTCGATGGACCACTTTTTGATGACAACGTGTATGTACAGATGGGGGTAGATGTCCGATTTCAATCTTCTTTTTTTGCAGATGCTTACCAACCTTCCTTGCAGCAGTTTCACCTGCAGAACGGGTTTGAGGTACAGGGCTATCCCGTGTTGGATCTTTTCTTGGACTTCCGAATCAACCGTACCCGAGTCCTAGTTAAATACAACCACCTGAATGCCGGTTTGATGGCTCAGGAAGGGTATTTCGTAACTCCAGACTACACCGGCTACCGCTCTTTTCTGGATTTGGGGATTAGTTGGTACTTATTTGATTAATTGATTTAAAAGGAAGCCAGAAAGTGTGATTTACGAAATGAGGAGTACGACATTTATTCAATTATTGAACGTGGAATTCAGAATGAATTGGGGAAATTAGGTTCCTTGATTGGCTGGCCTCCAAGTTTGGGTTTTAGTGCTCTTTATCCCGTATTTCGTAACTCGTATTTTTCTTAAACTATAGTTGACTGTTTGAAAGCCATTCAATCTATGAATATTAACACCTCATCCTCTTGGGAAGAAAACACCCGGCAGAAGAT
>JAURGC010000188.1 GCA_030833985.1 Algoriphagus sp.
ACGTGGTCTGGAATCAGTACCGGAGATTTTTCTACGGATACCTCTTTTGATTCTAAGTCTTCTGGAACTCTTATTAAATGCCATAACTTATTATTTTTTACCAGCAGTTTTACCAGCCTTACGTCTAACAATTTCACCAACGAAACGAACTCCTTTTCCTTTGTAAGGTTCAATCTTACGCAAGGATCGGATTTTTGCTGCCACCTGACCAATCAATTCCTTATCAATTCCTTGAAGGGTCACAACTGGATTCTTTCCTTTTGGAGTTTCAGTTGCCAAAGAGATTTCCTTGGGTAGCGCCATAAAAATATTGTGCGAGTAGCCTAAGCTAAGCTCAAGTATTTGTCCTTGGTTGGAGGCTTTGTAACCTACACCGACCAATTCCAACTCTTTCTTGTATCCTTCAGACACACCAACCACCATGTTGTTGATCAATGATCTGTAAAGACCGTGCAAAGACTTGTGTCTTTTGGACTCGGTAGGTCTTACAAGAATTATCTCTTGTCCCTCTACGCTCACCTGAATGTCGGGATTCACATCCTGAGTCAGGGTACCCTTTGGACCTTTAACAGTGACAGTTCCATGAGCTGACACGTCTACAGTTACACCGCTGGGTATATTTATTGGTTTTTTACCTATTCTAGACATAATCGTAAATTAGTATACGTAACAAAGTACTTCACCCCCTACACCTTCGGTTCGGGCCTCTTTGTCTGTCATTACCCCCTTAGAGGTGGAGACGATGGCGATACCCAAGCCATTGATGACTCTAGGAAGCTCGTCGTGCTTGACATATTTTCTTAAACCTGGCTTACTCACTCGCTCAAGGCTCACGATTGCATTTAACTTCGTGACAGGATTGAACTTTAGAGCAATTTTAATCGTGCCCTGAGGTCCATTTTCTTCAAACTTGTAGTTTTGAATGTATCCTTTGTCATGCAATACTTTGGTGATCTCCTTCTTAATATTAGAAGCAGGAATCTCTACAATACGGTGAGAGGCTTTGATGGCATTTCTCAACCGGGTTAGATAATCAGCTATTGGATCGGTCATGTGTTTCTATGGTCTAGCACCCCCGAATTGGGCGTGCAAAGTTACGAATTGATTTTTAGAATAAAAATTACTGTCGTTATTTTACCAGCTAGACTTAGTAACACCAGGAATTTTACCTGCAGAAGCCATTTCTCTGAAGGTAACCCTGTTGACCCCAAACTTTCTCATATATCCTTTCGGACGACCAGTAAGTTTGCATCTGTTATGAAGTCTCACTGGAGAAGCGTTCTTTGGAAGCTTATCAAGGGCTTCATAATCACCTGCAGCTTTTAAAGCAGCTCTTTTCGCAGCATACTTGGCTACCAAGTATTCTCTTTTACGCTCACGCGCTTTGATGGACTCTTTTGCCATGATTATTCTGGATTATTTTTATTAACGAAAGGCATACCCAAAGCTTTCAACAATGCAAAAGCCTCTTCATCTGTAGCCGCAGTAGTTACGAAAGTGATGTCCATCCCGGTAATCTTGGTTACCTTCTCGATAGAGATTTCAGGGAAAATGATTTGTTCGGTAACACCTAGGGTATAGTTACCACGTCCATCAAACCCCTTGTCAGAAATTCCTTTGAAGTCGCGAACACGTGGCAAAGCCACTGTAGTCAAACGATCTAGAAATTCGTACATTTTTTCAGCTCTCAAAGTCACTTTTGCACCGATTGGCATGTTTTCTCTCAACTTAAAGTTAGAGACCGCAATCTTGGACTTCGTGGCTACAGCGCGCTGACCAGTAATTAAAGAAAGCTCTTCCACTCCCTGATCTACCAATTTCTTGTCCGCAACTGCTGCACCAATTCCTTTGTTCAATACGATTTTTGTCAGTTTAGGCACTTGCATCACGGAAGAGTATTGAAACTTTTCCATCAATGCCGGAACAACTTCCTTCACGTATGTATCTTTTTTTCTTGGATTAGCCATTGATCACCTCCCCAGTTTTCTTTGAGTACCTTACTAATTTACCATTCTCTCCAGCCTTACGGCCAGTGCGAGTTGCTTCACCTGTTTTTGGATCGACCAGCATCAGATTACTGATGTGAAGCGCAGCTTCTTTCTTTTCGATACCACCCTGTGGCTTGGCCGCAGTAGGCTTCACGTGCTTGGTAATCATATTGATTCCTTCTACGATGGCTCTACTTTTAGCTGTATCAATGGATTGAACCTTACCGGTTTTTCCCTTGTCATCTCCAGCAATTACCTTCACGGTATCACCAGCTTTGATGTGCAGCTTTTGCTGCTTATTGAATTTTCTTTCCATGATTAAAGTACTTCAGGGGCCAGGGAAATGATTTTCATAAACTGCTTTTCTCTGAGCTCTCTCGCTACAGGACCGAAAATACGGCTACCTCTAGGCTCATCGTTGTTATTTAACAACACAGCAGCATTGTCTTCGAAACGAATGTAAGACCCATCCTTACGACGAATTTCTTTCTTCGTTCTTACGATAACCGCTTTTGAAACGGTACCTTTTTTCATATTGCTGGAAGATAGGGCTGACTTTACAGTCACGACTACTTTATCACCGATTGAAGCATAGCGCTTCTTAGTTCCTCCCAATACACGGATCACCAATACCTCTTTGGCACCGGAATTATCCGCAACGCTTAGTCTGGATTCTTGTTGTATCATGATTACTTAGCCCTTTCTATAATTTCAACTAATCTCCAACGCTTGTTCTTGCTCAGCGGACGCGTTTCACTGATTTTAACCACATCACCTGGGTTGCATTCATTTTTTTCGTCATGAACCATGAATTTGGTAGTCTTAGCAACGAACTTACCATAGATTCCGTGCTTTACACGTCTTTCTACAGCTACAGTTATGGACTTATCCATTTTGTTGCTCACGACTTTACCAATTCTCTCTTTGCGAAGATTTCTCTCAATCGTAGCCATTTTCTTTTCTTTTAGCTAATTATTTGGAGGCCAAAGCCGTTTTCAATCTTGCGATGAAGCGCTTGGACTCTCTTATTCTATTAGGATTCTCAATAGGAGAAATCGCGTGAGCAAAATTTAACTTGCTCAGATTCTCCTGCTCGGCGACAATTCGCTCGGCAATCTCACTTGCTGTAAGTGATCTGATTTCAGTGTTTTTCATAGTTCCTGATTATTCAGCGTAGTCTCTTCTTACCACAAATCTCGTACTTACAGGCAGCTTCTGCTGTGCAAGTCGAAGTGCCTCTTGAGCAGTCTCCAGGCTCACGCCTGTAGCTTCGAAAAGGATAGTACCTGGCTTGATAACGGCCACCCAATATTCTGGAGCCCCTTTACCTTTACCCATACGTACCTCTGCGGGCTTTTTAGTGATCGGTTTGTCAGGAAATATTCTGATCCAAACCTGACCTTCTCTCTTCATAGCTCTTGTCATGGCAATACGTGCTGCCTCGATCTGGCGAGAAGTAATCCATCCTGGCTCAAGGGATTTAATGCCAAAGTTGCCAAAAGAAAGCTCGTGCCCTC
>JAURGC010000170.1 GCA_030833985.1 Algoriphagus sp.
CCTCCGTTTTTTCCGTGTGTATCCATAAGTATGTAATTAGTTTATCGAGATAGAATACGAAGTTAAGAAAAGAAAAGTGTATGTAATTATTTTTTCGATTGATAAAAACTATGACTCTTATCAGAAATTGAAGGAGCGTTGCAATCCTATTTTTGACAAATAAAAAGAGAAGAAGATTTTCAAATTAACCCAGGAATGTGCAACAAGGTTTTGAAAAACGTAGTGGAAAGGAACTTATTACACGGGATTGACAAAACCCGTTTATCCACTATTTTATAGCTATTACAAGTAAAAAAAGTAGTACTGCCAATTTTTTGTTTCGCCACCTTCGGGGCTCAGGGACATATCCTTTCCAATTACCCCGGGCTTCACCCGGGGTCATCATGGTGTAGCCTCTTCGAGGCCTTTAGTAACCCTTTTAAATTCGACCCTACTCACACAAAAGGCAACTATTCCCATGAATTCTGTAGAAAGTTAGTTTTCACCTCCAGATCCGGAGGATCTTAACTTTTATGACCCCCGGTGAAACCGGGGGTAAAGGCAGCACTATGAATTAAAAGCCCCGCAGGGGCGTAACTAGTTTTTAGATTCGTCCGACATTGCGGACGGTCGGGAGTCGTTCAATCTTATCTCCTACTTCTTCCTCTTTTGCGCAGCAGTCCACTCCATTATCGTCACCGGACGGCCGTTGAGCAGCACGGCTGAACCATCAAAATCGGTGCGGGCAACATTCGCATGGGAATATACCCAAGACCAATGACCATTGTAGTGAAAATCCTTTCCACCGAAAAAGCCCGTCACGTCTGTTACGTTGTCGTAGTAGGACAAAATCACATTTTTAGCTCCCGCCTGCTTCAATCGATGGTAAAGTGGCACCACAGTTTCTTCTGGCTTGGTTGTCCTATCGTCCTTGGAATGTACAAACCAAATAGGGGTCTGCTTGAGTGACTGAACCTGCGCATCACTGACAAACTCGTTGTTGTAGGCAAGTGCAGAAATGTAGCCGGCAGCAAAGTAGCTGGGGTGTTCCAAAATCAATTTGAGCGACATGTAGCCTCCATTAGAACAACCTCCAACGTAGATTCGAGCGGGATCTACTTTTGGGTTTTTGGCAACAAAATCTTCAATCAGCGCAAAAACGGCCGCATTGTAAATGTCGTTCGTTTGTCCACGGGTCATGCCTTCTCCCGCATTCATCCAGAAAGTAGGCGTCTGCGGAACCAAAACAAAGGCACCTTCTCCAAAGAGGGTTTGAATCTCTGGCGACGCATAATTAAACGCTTTGTTTCCCATCAAAGCAATGGTTGGATCTGTTCCTCCCTCTCCGCCTCCATGTAGCCAAATAATCAAAGGGGCCTTATTGGTTAATTTTTTAGGGGAAAAGGCTCCGTAAGTTAAGGTCGTACCCGCATGAGTAAATGTGCCTGATAGATCAAACTCATCCACAATTGGTCGAATACGTCCTTTTTCCTGATTCCAGGTAGATCCAGTTTTGCCATGTACCACCGTTACTCCATAATCTATCCAGACATTGGAAGCACGGTTCCCCATGCGTAGGTATTGGATCCCTGAGCCCAGGGGATTTACGGGACTAACTGCCAATACAAGCGTCAAATGAGCTCCATCCTCTTTTCGGTTTCCATTTTCATCTGAGGCATAGGTATAAACCACCGTTCTTTTGCCAGCGGCTTGGGCTGCAGGAACCTCCCCTAAGGAAGAAGTACGGGTAACAAACACCTCAAAATCTGCAACGGTAGTTTCCTTACTTGCTTTTAAGTTGTGAAGCACCACCTTACTCGCGGCGGGCCCCCAATCAAACCCTTCCATCACTAAGGTATAAGTGCCTGGATTGGCAGCAGAGGTATTCGCCCACAAACAGGCAAAAGAAAAAAAGAAGAGAAATATCAGCGATAGGATCTTTTTCATAGCAATAAAGTTTTATTCAATTGTGTGATGCTTTTCCTAAATATTAAAAAAAAATGTGAGCGGTAACCCAAATATTATTCAATCGGTGAAAATAGGTACCAGAGGTACCATTCACCGAGGTAAAGGGCAAAGAAAGTTCATTCCAATGGAATCAATGGAAGGAACTAATACAATTGAGAGGAAGATAAGCGCAAAAACCTACTCCTTACTCGTACCGCAAAGATTCGATTGGATCTAACTTACTCGCCTTGAAGGCAGGGATGTATCCTGCCAAGAGCCCGACTACAATACATATCACAAAAGAAACAATCATCCAAAGCCAAGGCACCAAGAATCCTCCTGGACCAATGAAATTGGCTATGACGTTGCCAATAAAAATTCCAAACAACATCCCAAAAATACCCCCGATCACGCAAATGGTAATCGCTTCCATCAAAAACTGTTGCCTGATTTGAAGCGGTGTAGCCCCTAAAGCCTTGCGGATACCAATTTCTCGAGTTCGTTCGGTCACGGAAACGAGCATGATATTCATCAATCCAATAGACGCGCCTAACAGGGTGATGAATCCGATACCAAATCCCCCAATACGTAGATAGCCAGCTACTTCTTCCAAGCTTTCAGCAACAGATTGGCTTTTAGCCAACTCAAAAGAATCCTCTTGCGCTACCCGGTCTTGACGAATCTTGCGCATGATTCCCGTAGCCTGTCCCATTTCATAATCAATTTTCCCAGGATCAGATGCCACTCCAGTGATTCGGTAATTGAAGCTGCCTCTCAAATCTAGTCGGGCTGCATTTTCAATGGGAATCAAAATTTGCCGGTCTGCGCCTTGATCCTGTCCCACTCCCCCTTGCTTATCCAGTACGCCAATAACCGTGTAGGGCCTTCCAAAAATAGTAATGGATTCATTGATAGGCTCTTCTCCTGCAGTAAACAAAGTTTCTTCCAATTCTTTGCCTATAATGGCCACATTATTGCCATAGCGAACCTCCATTTGAGAAAAATTCCGGCCTTTCAACAACTTCATTGCCTTGATCGAGAGATGATTTTCGTCTCCTCCACGAACCCGGATGTTGGGATTTGTTTTTTTTGATCCCCGCTTTACTTCAGCAATTCCTGAAGCGGTGGTAAAAACGGTTGAAATACCGATAGATGCATATTCTTCCTTGAAACTTTGGGCCTCGCGAAAAGTAATGGGCGGATACGTTTTTTCTGTTTTCCCTTCCTGCACAATTCTACCGCCATTGGAACCACTATTTCGAATATCGAAGGAATTGGCACCAAGGCCAGCAAAACTTTCTGCAATCTGAGCTTTAATGCCATCAATGGCAGTCAACATACCCACCAAAGAAGAAATCCCAATAGCAATAATAGCTCCAGTCAGGACTGTTCTTAATAGGTGAACTTTCACCGAGTTCAAGGCTTCCCGGACATTTTCGATCAAATTCATGATATGTTCGTTTTAGAACAGCTAGTGCAGAAAATCGCGCTAGTTGAAATCAAGTATATGTAATATTTAGAATTAATGGCAAGTTACCTTCAAATTTAAGGTATTGATAATTTTGAGGACCTTTTTTGTAGCGAGCATTAAGTAGGTACTCCTTATTCAATGCATTCTATCCCCTCTTACCCCCATCTCCTGCATCACCTGGGCCTCAAAATCCAACCATTCCTTCCATCTAAGATTCACCTTGACTGGATCCTGATAGATCTTGGCCAATTCAATAAAAGTAACGTAGTGACCCGCCTCCGAAATCATTAATTCATAGTAAAATTTCTGCAATTCTGCATCTGAAACGTGCTTGGAAAGCAATTTGAATCGCTCACAGCTGCGTGCCTCAATTAGCGCATTCATTAGTAGGTGCTCGGTCAACTGGTCCATTCGACTACCCCCTTTGCGTAAAAACCCTTGCAATTGCACCACATATTCGTCTTTACGCTGCAAACCAAATTTCATTCCCCGTTTTTTCAATTGTTCCATCACCCGCTCAAAATGACCCCATTCTTCTGCCACGATTGGGGTAAGGGTATCCACTAACTCTTCCAACTCATTGAAGCGAACGATCAAACTGATACAGGAGGAAGCTGCTTTCTGTTCACAATAAGCATGGTCCACTAAAATTTCCTCCAGATTCATCTCCGCAATACCCACCCATCGCGGATCTGTGGGTAATTTCAAATGCAACATCTTTTGCCGGGTGTTTTCTTCCCAAGAGGAAGAGGTGTTAAGATTCATAGATTGAATGGCTTTCAAACAGTCAACTATAGTTTAAGAAAAATACGAGTTACGAAATACGGGATAAAGGACACCAAAACCCAAACTTGGAGGCCAGCCAAG
>JAURGC010000198.1 GCA_030833985.1 Algoriphagus sp.
TACTTCGGATAATCATCGATATACGATAGTAACAAGTTAGTTGCTCATTAAACTGAACTTCAAACCTCATTTATCTTCGGTTCCTATTCACAAAGTGAAAAATCAAAAAACAATAATTTAGCAGACATTATAACTTCAATAAAGAAAAGCCAGTTTGCAAAAAAAAAGTGGCTGCATTGCAGCCACTTTTCCTTAGGTATCCGATTAAGTAATTAATAACCAGGATTCTGAGGGAAGGAAGAGGCTCCGCCTTCTGCTCTATCAATTTGGTTTTGTGGAATTGGTCTCAACGCGTGGAAGTCCTTGATATTGGGTGCTGCTTGAGGGTTGTATTTTTTCACTCGCTCAATCAAGTTACCCCAACGCTTTAGGTCCAACCATCTTGTTTGTTCGCCAGTCAATTCTCTTGCTCGCTCTTCCATTAGGAAATCAAAAGTCATGTCACTGGCTGTGATTTCCATCGCTGCTTGTTTTCCTGGCCAAGCTGCTCTTTTACGAATTACATTTATGGTGGATGTAGCTTCTGCAATTTTACCTTGGCGGAACTGAGCTTCTGCGAGAAGGAGGTAGGTATCTGCTAGTCGCATTGCGATGTAATCTCGTCCACCTTCAAATTGTGTACGATCCACTCGTCCTGGATCCAAGTGCTTGGTTAAAGCTGGAAATAGCTTTTCAGTGTAGGCACTTGGAATCAAAACTTGATAAGGTTTTGAAGCACGCTCAGCAGCAGTCATATTGTATCCTGGCAAGAACATAGTGGTATCCCCTGCCGCAAAGGTTAATTTTGCCTTGCTATTGTCAAATGTGGTATTGTAAGTACCTGGTTTATTTGACTTATAAGTGTCCTTGTAAGATTTTTTATATCGACTATCGTTTTCTCGATTTTGGAAAACAGTTTCCATAGCATAAACAGTAGGTCTATAGCGTTTGAATGGTCTACCATTCTCTGTATCTCGCTGCATTCCAGGCTGTGTATCGTATTCCATCAAGAAAAATACGTGGGAATTATTACCTCCACCATTGGTTAATGGAGATCGGGTATATTGAACGGACCAAATGACTTCGTCATTTATCTCATTGCCAAAGGCATGTACTCGACCAAAATCATCTAGGAGTTTTAATCCATAGTTAGCAATCACATTTTTGAATAAAGGCTCTGCTTTGGCAAAATCATCCGATGCTTTGGAGGTTGAGGTTCCTTTTGTCACATAAACTCTTCCTAATAAATGTTCTGCAGCAGCTCGTGTTGCACGTCCAAATTGGCTTGAAGCTTTTTTAGCTTCTAAGCCAGGAATTGCCTGACTCAAATCTTGAATGATTGCGGCATATATTTCTGATTCTGGAGCACGACTTACTTCCTTGGTAGGTACTTTGGTTTCTTCCAATCGCAATTCTACAGGACCAAATAGCTGGACCAATAAGAAATAATGGTGGGCTCGGATAAATTTTGCTTCAGCAATTCGCTGGGTCTTTACTGCTTCACTAACTCCTGTAATGTCAGGAGCTCTTTCAATTACTGCATTGCAGGTATTGATTCCTCGGTACAATTCATCCCATAATTCACGTACATGCCCGTTGTTGGAATCAAACTGATTGGTGTAGGTGTTCATGAATTTCCAAGATCCATCTGCACCATTGGTATAGATGTCTGTTCCAAACTCAGTAAAATTATTCCCACGTTCGGTTCCATACCAAATACGCATGGTGCTGTATGCCGCACTAATTGCATCATCCAATCCCTTCTGGGTATTGAGATAATCAGACCCTATCTGAGAGATTACGTCTTCTTGGAGGGCATCTTGACAGGCTTGACCTACGAGCAATCCAAGAACGAGAGCTCCTTTAAGAGCAAGGTTTTTGATTTGTTTTTTTATACTTAAATTTTTCATTGTCTGCATGCTTAGGTTTAAAATTTAGCATTAATACCGAATGTATATTGAACCACAGGAGGAGCAATATTCGCGTTGATTGTACCACCTTCTACTCCTTGTTCTCCATCAATAAAGGTTTCAGGGTCAATTCCTTTATGTACTTTTCTATACTCCGAGAAGATGAATGGATTTTGGATACTGGAGTAGAGCCTTAAGCTACTCAAACCAATTTTCTTAGCAGCATTTGAACTAAAGTTATAGCCTATATTGATGTTTCTTACTTTCAAGAAGGTTCCTGAGAAATAAGACATAGAACTGTTATATTTAGGTCTTTCCTGGTTTTGGTTGGGTCTAGGATAGAGGTTGGTTGGATTATTTGGCGTCCAATAGTCAACCGCTAGATTATTGTAACGCCCAAATAATGAGTTGAAGTTGTCATGGAAGGCACTTCGAATCGTTGAACCAACTCTTCCAAATACGAAGAAGGAAAGGTCAAGACCTTTGTAGGCAAACCGGTTGGTCATACCGATTGAGAAGTCCGGAACGGCCGATCCTAAAACTTGTCGATCTAGGGAATTGATTTTTCCATCTCCATTAGCATCTTCAATTTTTATTTCTCCTACTTTATCTCCAAAGGAAGCTGCAAGGTCTTTTTCAGCAGTTTGCCAAATACCTACTTTTCTTAAGTCAAAGAATACGGTGAGCGGTTGACCAATAAATCGACCAGCTGCAATGTCATCCCCATTGGGTAGGGAGATGATTTCTTCTTGGTTTTTGGTGAATATCATGTCTGTAGACCAAGTGAAATCACCTCTTTCCAGATTTAAAGTAGAAAGTGATAATTCAATTCCTCGATTTTGAGTTTCACCAATATTGGTGGTAAATCCACCAAATCCAGTCGAGTTTGGCAGTGGTTGAGGAGCCAAAAGGTCAGAGGTATTGGTGATGTAGTATTCAATTGAACCGAAAATTTTATTCTTTAGGATTGAAAAATCAAATCCTGTATTGAAGGTAGAAGAACTTTCCCACCTCAAATCTGGGTTTCCGATTGTGTTGGGTCTGTAGCCAAAAGCTGCCGTATTGTCCCAAGAATAAGACGTTCTACCTAACAATGCCTGAGTTTGGTAAGGGGTAATTGCTTGGTTACCGATGGATCCATAGCTCACTCTAAACTTCAATTGATCTACAAAAGA
>JAURGC010000043.1 GCA_030833985.1 Algoriphagus sp.
CCGAATCAAGTCTCTTTTCACGATTGAACTCAATCCCGCAAATTCCCCTGTAGTTCCTAGGATAAAAATACCATGAACACCCCCCTCAATCAAGTGCTCAATCAGTCTTTCAGTATGACTAATATCGAGAGAAAAATCGGCCTTTAGGGGTGTAATCATGGGCGGAATAATGCCCTTAAATACTGTCGATTGAGTCATAAGTTGAAAGTTGGATTGGAATCAAAGGCGCAAATGAATGTATTTAATTTTTTCTCTATTGAAAGTATAGCTCAGGTGAACGGTACCATCTTTAGCTTGAATGATTGCTGGATAGCTAAATTCCCCTGATTGTTGATTCTCCAAAACCAACAGTTCTTCCCAACTTAGACCATCATTTGAGCCTAAAAGGACTAATTTGTTTCTTCCTTTTTTTAGTGGGTTTACAACTAATAGGTGGTATCCATTAAAAAGTGTCACCCCATCAATTCCGGAATTATTATTTTCCAAATTAGTGGCTTCTAATGGGGTCCAAGTAGTCCCCTCATCTGAAGACCAAGTCTGTGCCACTACTCCTTCTTGCGTTCGACAAAGTAATTGGATCCTTCCGTCTGAATGAAAAAGAACAGTTGGCTGAATCGCATTGAAGGATCCTTTTATTTCTACTTTTTCCCAGCTAGTAAAGTTTGGATCTGATATTTCAACATGTGACGTCCAACGATTATTGATTTCAAAACTACTAGGGTGGAGAAGTTTTCCATTGGGAAGTTCGACCGATTTGTTTTTAACTGGCCCAAGAAATCCTGGGGGCAGTTGAGTTTCCTTAGACCACGTTTTCCCATCATCTTCAGAAACCTTGTAATGTCCCCACCATTCTCTGGGATTAGGGCCTTCTTTGTAGAATAGCACAATTTTTCCATCCTTTTTCCGATGCAAAACTGGATTCCATGTAGGATTTCTAAAGACCTGGTTTTCTATGCCATCGGCTACTAGAGATGGAATAGACCAGGCTCCATTTTTTCTGTGCGAAGCATAAATACTTACATCTGGATGACGCTCATAAGTGCCTCCAAACCATGCTGCCAAAATGCCATCTGAAGTTTCTACAAGGGTAGAAGCATGGCAAGAAGGAAAAGTGGCGGTTTCGTAAATGAAGCCTGAAAAGAGGATTTTTGGAGTGATTTCTTCACGTTCAGAAAACGAAAAAAAGCCTAAAAGGCTTATAAAGGAAATGAAAGAAAACATAGATCATTTGACTTGAGATAAAAACTCTTCCTTCAATTTAACAAAAACCAGAGATTATTTAAATTATTTTTATGGATCATCCTCAATTCTACCCGTGACTTAGTAGGAGTAGTTTCTGGAAAAAATCATACACAGATAGCAGTCCAGGGTCAACAACTCTAAATTTAAAAAAGGAATTTGCCATATCTTAAAAACAAATCCGAATCTATTTTTATCCTTGAAATACTTAGATTTGACTCCTTTCAATCCCTCTGATTGCCAATAACTCACCAACAGTACCCTATTCCTAATTGACTTAAATGCATTTTCTATGAAAAAAATAACACATCCCACCTTACTTCTTGCCTTGGGAGCAACGGTAAGTTTGGCTGCTTGGATGCCTAAAACAACGGAATCGCTTTTCCCCAACTTAAATAGCGAGTCCGTTCAGTCGGATAGCACCAAAAAAGACTCGCTCAAGAGTTACCCCAAATTCAAAGACCTTCCTCTCAAGCCAGAGCGGGAAGTAAGTTTCACCACTGCCGAAGGGACTTGGATGAGTTTGGACGTAAGTCCAGATGGTAAAACCATTGCTTTTGACTTGATGGGAGATATTTACACCATGCCACTTGAAGGGGGCAAAGCCACACCGTTTACCACAGGGATGGCCTACGAAACCCACCCACGTTATTCCCCGGATGGCAATAAGCTATTATTTACTTCAGACCGTGCAGGAAATGACAACCTCTGGTACATTGATCTTATTAAAAAAGACACCGTACAAGTGACCAAAGACAAGACGGGAGATGTCCCAGGGGCCCATTGGACTCCAGATGGAGAATACATCATAGTTTCTAAAGGAAGACGTATTTCTAAATTATGGATGTACCACAAAGATGGGGGTGGAGGAATCCAACTCAACGATTCCCCTACAACCATGAAGACCATCGACCCCTTTGTAAGTCCTGACGGGAAAAAAGTGTATTTCTCTTGGAGAACCGGTTCCTGGAATTACAATGCCACACTTCCTCAGTACCAAATAGGTTATTACGATTTTGATAAGGGGAAAATCACTAGCATCACCTCCCGCTACGGATCCGCCTTTACCCCTACTTTGAGTAAAGATGGGAATTGGATGGTCTATGGAACTAGATGGGAAGAAAAAACGGGTTTGGTTATTCGAGATCTAAGGTCTGGCGACGAGCGTTGGCTTGCCTACCCCGTGCAGAGGGATGAGCAGGAATCCATCGCACCACAAGGAGTACTTCCGGCAATGGCTTTCACTCCAGATAGTAAACATGTAATTGCATCCTATGGCGGAAAATTCTGGAAACTTCCAGTAGATGGAAGTGCTGCCACAGAGATTCCTTTTGAAGCCAATGTCAACGTAGCCATGGGACCACGTTTGTACTTCAACTACGCAATTCAAGATACCACTCACAAGTTGGCCAACCAGATCCGAGATGCAGTTCCTTCTCCTGACGGAAAAAAACTAGCGTTCACCGCCCTCAACCGCTTGTACGTAATGGACTATCCAAACGGTACCCCCAAGCGGGTAACCAAACACGAGTTTACCGAAGCCATGCCAACGTGGAGCCCTGATGGCAGCCAATTGGTATTTGTGACTTGGGAAGAAAAAAATGGAGGAAGCCTCTACAAAGCTAGTCTCGGAGACAAAGGTGTAGTCACCAAGGTTACCACGGAGTCTGCATTTTATTCAGGTCCAGTTTGGGGTCCTAAAAACCGAATCCTCGTATTTAAAGGTCCAAAAAGAGCCTTGATTGAAGCAGAAGGGCCATTTGTGGATGGGTCAGAAGGTGAGTTGGTATGGATTCCTGCTTCAGGCGGCACTTTCCGCAAAATCATGGACGCAGGAAATTATGGCAATGCGCACTTTACGCAAGATACTAGCAGAATCTTCCTTAACGGAGGGGGTGGAGCACTCCTTAGCGTTAAGTGGGATGGAACAGACGAAAAAATTCATGCACGCATCACAGGCATCACTCCCTTTGGTTCGACCGCTGACCCAAAACATGCGGGTCACGATCATGGCAGCGACGTACGTTACGTGATGGGAAAAGCATTTTCCAACGCAGATGCGGTCAACTATTGCATGCTTCCGGAAGGCGCTAATGCACAAGAACCCTCGGTAAGACCTGCTAGTGCAAGTACGATTTACATGGCACCTGTAGGAAATAACGCATTGGCTCAAATCAATAATAACGTCTATGTAGTCACTATCCCTACCGCGGGAAAGGTACCGACTATCAATGTAGCTGAGCCTAGTGCCAGTAACTTCCCTTCCAGACAATTGACCGAAATAGGTGGAGAATGGCCTTACTGGGAGGCCAATGGCGAAAAAGTACACTGGTCCCTAGGCAATGGACATTGGGTGTATGATATCACTAGAGCAAAACTTGTGGAAGACTCTGTCAAAACTGCCAAAAAGGATAAAATTCGCTTTGATGCAGACAGCGTAAGCACCTTAAAAGCAAAAGGAGAGGCTGCAGTTAAAATGGCAGATTCCTTGGCTAAGGCAGATAAGAAGCGTATCGACTCCCTATTCAAGGCCGATAAAGGCCTATTTAAGGCTGACAGTCTTCACAAGGCTGACCTCAAAAAGAAGGAAAGCTACAGCCCTATCGAACATCAAGTAAAGGTATTCTTTGCCAGGGATACCCCGAAAGGAAGAATACTACTTCAAAATGCACGCATTGTCACCATGAAAGGAGATGAGGTCATTGAACAAGGAGATATTCTCATCGAAAACAACCGAATCAAGGCAGTAGGTAAAACAGGTACTCTGGAAGCTACTGGTGCGAAAGTGATCGATGCCTCTGGCAAAACCATCACCCCTGGATTTATTGATACCCATGCGCACATGTGGCCTACTTGGGGATTGCACAAAAATTCAGTGTGGATCTACGCCGCCAATTTGGCGTATGGGGTGACTACTACCCGTGATCCTCAAACAGCCACTACCGACGTACTTACCTACGGAGACATGGTGGATGCAGGCATGATTCCTGGGCCGAGGGTGTACTCAACAGGCCCTGGGGTAGGCTATTGGATGTACAACCTGAAGTCATTGGAGCAAACTAAAAGCGTACTCAAGCAATACAGCAAGTACTACAATACCCAATACATCAAAATGTACTTGGTGGGCAACCGACAACATCGCCAGTGGGTAATCATGGCTGCAAAGGAGCAGAAACTGATGCCTACTACAGAAGGGGGATTGGACTACAAACTCAACATCACTCAACTATTTGATGGCTATCCAGGTCACGAACACTCCATCCCCGTATTCCCATTGTACAAAGACGTAACGCAAACTATTGCTAAAAGCAAGATGGCCTACACGCCTACGCTCTTGGTCGCTTATGGAGGACCTTGGGCAGAAAACTTCTACTATACCACAGAAAGCCCCCTTCACGATCCAAAACTCAATCACTTTACGCCATACAACGAGCTCAATGAGAAAGCGCGTAGAAGAGTAGGGGGACTTGGGGGTTGGTTTGCTCCAGAAGACCATGTCTTCCAAAAGCATGCACAAGGTGTCAATTCAATTGTTACCCAAGGAGGTCTGGCTGGAGTAGGATCTCATGGTCAACTTCAAGGGCTTGGCTACCATTGGGAGCTTTGGTCTATTGCGAGTGGAGCAATGAAAAACCTAGACGCCTTGAGAGTGGCTACCATTTTGGGTGCGGAGGCTCTTGGTTTGGATAAGGAGCTGGGAAGTATTGAGGCGGGCAAATTAGCGGACTTGGTCATTCTAGACAAAAATCCTTTGGAGAATATCCGAAATACAAACACCATCACCCATGTTGTGAAAGATGGTCGAGTGTACGATGGAGGAACCTTGGACGAAATCCTGCCTACACCACGTAAACTTGATGCCAGTCAGTGGACGAAGGTTGCACCAACCGTGACAACTTCGGTAAAGGAGTAAAAAGGATAGAGGTCAACTGTTGGTAGTCCCCGTACGACAGCTCGCTACCTTGAACCTCAAAGTTTTTTCCAAATAGGAAAAGTGCTGATTAAAAACAAATTCAATATAGCCAGTCAGCAATGCTGACTGGCTTTTTTTATGGATTGAGATACCAAATGGTCGCGTTCAAAACCGTTGCAAAAGTAACCCAAAGGAGGTAGGGAACCAACAAAAGGGCTGCCCAGGAATTGATTTGGCGAAAGATTAAGATGCAAAAAAGAATACATGTCCAAAGAGGAACGATTACCACTACCCCTAAAAGTGGGTTTTGGGCACCAAAAAATGCGGGTGACCAGAGCAAGTTGAGGAAAAGCTGCACAAAATATAAGGTAAGGGCTTTCTTTTGGAGGGGGTGTTTGTTTTTCCATAGTAGGAAACAAGCAATCCCCATCAACACATAAAGGGTCGTCCATACAGGTCCAAAAAGCCAGCTTGGAGGATTCCAAGAAGGTTTATTGAGCGTCAAATACCAAGTTTGGACGGAACTCAGGGTAAAGAATGCCCCTAAGCCTCCCGCAATTTGGGGAAGAAGCAAGCTGACAAGGAGTTTGATGGGATTGGACATGACTTAAATTGTTTCCAACAAGGTACGAAAAGCAATGGCTTGATCCTGGTACCTCTCTTGTGTTTTGGCACGTAAGGCTGGCGCATGCATTCGTTCGTACTGCAACATGCGGTCCATACTATCGGTAAAATATTGAATGCAATAGTTGACCGAGCCATCCTCAGAATGGTGTACCAAGCGGTAAAAAACATGATGATGGAAAATTCCTGTTGCCAAGACCTCGGGAATATGGCTAGTTTTCATCCAAGAGATAAAATCTTCTTCGATGGCTGGGCTTAGATTAAAGGTAATATTGTAAAGGATCATAAGTCAAGAAAAGGGTTTTGCTTACTTTTGTGAAGAACAATTTCAAAGAAACAAAGTTAGAAATCCCAAACAGAATACCTCTCAAGGACTAACAACTATGCAAACACTAGATTCCCATGAAAGTAAAACGCTACAATCTCGCGTGTGGATCGGGAAAATTATCTTAGTTGCCTTGCATCTGGTTGGAGCAATTGGGCTCAGCATGCCCGAGTTCAGAGACTTATTTTTGAAGTTGACTCCCTTTCATTTATTGGCCACAATGGGGCTGATCTTGGTCTTCCATCGAGGTTGGGCAGACTCCTTTCCCGTTTTTGGAGCAGCTGCCTTTTGGATAGGATTTGGATCGGAATTGATTGGCGTCCATACAGGTTATTTGTATGGTGATTATATCTATGGACCTACCTTGGGAGTGCAATTGTGGGAAGTTCCCTTAGTAATTGGAGTTAACTGGTTTGTGCTTAGTTACCTTATTGGATCAGTCTTTCACAAAACACCTAACGATTGGGGTGCAGCATTTTTGGGAGCTGCGGCCATGACTGCTTTGGATTTCATCTTAGAACCTGTGGCCATATCTCTTAATTTTTGGGCTTGGAAGTGGGACAGTATTCCGTTGAGTAATTATTTAGGCTGGTTTGGAGTATCCTTTTTGATTCAGCTCGTCTGGAGGAAAGCAAATTTTGAAAAATACAATCCATTGGCATCCTGGCTATTAATCACTTGGATATTATTTTTTACCCTTTTAAATTTTACTGTGCTGAAATAATCCATTTACTTATTTGTCAAAATCCTAAATCACAACAATTTATCCCCATCTGGAGTTACCCTTACAATGTTTCTGTCTATTGTCTATATCACTCTTGGATTTGCCGCTATGGAATTAGCTGGTTGGTTTATTCATAAGTACTTGATGCATGGTCCACTTTGGATAATTCACAAAACTCATCACCGTCCTTCTCATTCATTTTTTGAGTGGAATGACCTGTTTTCCGTGCTATTTGGAAGTATTGCGATGGTTTTAATCTTTTTGGGAGTAGAAACCTTGGACTATAGATTTTGGATGGGCATCGGGATTAGTATGTACGGCATGCTTTATTTTGTCCTTCATGATGTCTTAGTTCACCGCCGGCTTCGGTGGTTTAGCAAACCTAAGCATCCATTATTGAAAGGAATATACAAGGCCCATCAGGCCCATCATAAAACCAACCAAAAGGAGGATGCTGTTTCTTTTGGCTTATTCTTAGTCCCCAAAGTATTCTTTAAAAAGGAGGAACAGTGAGTACATATTCTATAAAAGATCTTGAACAATTGTCTGGAATCAAGGCACACACGCTACGGATTTGGGAGCAGCGGTACAACTTATTGCAGCCAAAACGAACGGATACCAACATTCGATTTTACGACGATGATGACCTAAAGCTAATATTGAATGTAGCATTACTCAATGAAAATGGAATCAAAATCAGTAAAATTGCTTCCATGTCACCCAATGAGTTGCGTGAAGAAGTCATGAAGCTCACGGAAAGATCATTAACTCACGACGATCAAATTCATGCCTTGACTATCTGCATGATTGAAATGGATGAGGAGCGCTTTGACAAAATCTTGAGTACCAATATCCTTAAACTTGGCTTTGAGCAAACCATGCTCAATGTGATCTACCCCTTTATGTCCAAAATTGGGGTTTTGTGGCAGACAGGAGCCATCAACCCTGCTCAAGAGCATTTTATTTCAAATCTGGTACGCCAAAAATTAATCGTAGCCATCGATGGGCAAATTCCCCAACAAGGGGGTAAAAAATTCTTACTCTTCCTTCCTGAAGGAGAACTACATGAAATTTCAATCCTTTTTGCTAGCTACTTAATTAAATCCAAAGGGCACAAGGTTATCTATTTGGGCCAGAGTACCCCGAACGATGATTTGCTATCTGTTTACAAGTTGCACCAACCAGAATACCTATTGACGGTGATTACGACTTCTCCATCTTCAGAGTACGTGCAAGAATACATCAACGCACTTGCTGATCGATTTGCACATGCTCAAATCCTTGTTACAGGATACCAAGTTTTGGGACAAGATCTAAGCTTTCCTGAAAATGTAAGCCAAATGAGTTACATCCGAGACATCAAAGACCTTCTGGAAGAACTTACTCCCACATACCAAGAGAAATAGTTAAACAAATTGATTCAACTCTTAAACAATTTTATTTTTTAAAAAATGGCCTTAAATCTTCTTAAAGGCCATTTTTTTGTTTTATTCCCTCCAAACACCTTTTTATGTTTAAACTTTTTTAAAATTTATTCCACAAAATGCTTGCTTTTTGTTTAATCGTAGTTAGATTTGATTAAACAAAACGCCAATTTCATGACTACTCTAGAATTTAGCTACTCTTTACAAAAGCTCTCAAGCTCATTGAAGCCATTTGCCATGAAGCTCACTCGAGATGTAGACGATGCCAACGACCTCTTGCAGGATACAATGGTAAAAGCATTTACCAACAAAGATAAATTCACCGAGGGCACTAACCTGAAGGCTTGGTTGTATACTATTATGAAGAACACCTTCATTACCAACTACCAGCGAATGGTACGTAGAGGGACTTTTGTCGACACCACGGACAATTTGCATTACCTCAACTCAAGCGATGCATTGATTGAAAATGGCGTTTTTGGTAATTTCACCATGGATGATATCCAGCATGCGATTCAAAAATTGGATGAGGTGTACAAAACTCCTTTTCTCATGCACTTTAGAGGCTTCAAGTACCATGAAATTGCTGATAAACTTCAAATTCCAATTGGTACTGTTAAAAATAGGATCCATATTGCTCGCAAGCTATTGAAAGAAGACCTAATGGTCTACAAGCACAAAAATTAATTATATGTCAAAAAAACATGTGGTAGTCATTGGATCCGGATTTGCCGGCTTATCCGCAGCTACCCACCTGGCAGACAAGGGCAATTGTACCGTTACCTTACTTGAAAAAAATGATTCCCCTGGAGGAAGAGCTAGAAAGTTCGAGCACCAGGGGTTTGTTTTTGATATGGGGCCAAGTTGGTACTGGATGCCTGATGTATTTGAAACCTATTTTGCCCATTTTGGAAAAAAACCAGCTGATTATTATGAACTAATCCGCTTAGACCCTTCCTATGCAGTCATCTACGGGCAGGAGGATGTCTTGGATATACCCGCCAAGATGGATGAATTTAAAGCATTACTCGAAGGAATCGAACCAGGTGCTGCTACCAATCTGGACAAATTCCTTGCTCAAGCAAAATACAAATACGAAGTTGGTATTCACGACCTCGTGCACCGCCCGAGCAGATCTCTTTTCGAGTTTGCATCCCCACGCTTAGTACTAGACATGATTCGAATGGACATCTTTCAATCCATGTCCAAGCACGTACGCAGCTACTTCAAACACGAAAAGATTGTCCGTCTCATGGAATTTCCTGTTCTTTTCCTAGGGGAAACGGCCAATAACATCCCCGCGCTTTATAGTTTGATGAATTACGCAGACATTGCCCTAGGAACCTGGTATCCCAAGAAAGGAATGCATGAAATCATCAAAGGGATGGTCGCTTTGGCAGAAGAAAAAGGCGTAAAATTCAAGTATTCGGCAGAAGTTGATCAAATTGAGGTAAACCAGGGAACCGCAAAAAGCCTCCTACTTCGTTCAGGTGAGCGCATTGACGCAGACATCGTGGTAGCAGGAGCGGATTACCACCATGTGGATAAACACCTACTTGATCCAGCTTACAGCAACTATACCGAAGACTATTGGAACAAGCGCGTGATGGCTCCATCAAGTTTGCTTTTTTACCTAGGGGTAAATAAGCGCTTGAAGAATCTACGCCACCACAACCTGTTTTTCGATGAGCCGCTAGGACCGCATGCCGATGCCATTTACACCAACCCCAGATGGCCAGAAAAACCACTTTTCTATGCGTCTGTACCCTCTATTACCGACCCTACCGTTGCACCAGATGGGATGGAAAATCTTTTTTTACTCGTCCCACTCGCACCAGATTTGAAGGATACGGAGGAGATGCGTGAAAAATACTTCCACCTCATCCTCGACCGCTTGGAGAAGCTATCTGGCCAAGAAATTCGCTCGCACATTGTCTACAAGCGCTCCTATGCACACAACGATTTCAAGTCAGATTACCATGCTTTCAAAGGCAACGCCTATGGACTAGCCAATACACTGATGCAAACGGCCATATTGAAGCCAAGTCTCAAGAGCAAAAAAGTGCGCAATTTGTACTACACGGGTCAATTGACGGTTCCTGGACCGGGAGTTCCTCCCTCTCTAATTTCTGGACATGTGGTGGCAAAAGAAGTGATGAAAGAAAATAATTTGTAAACAAAAAGGTATATTACGTACATGGATGCCGTTTCCCTATATGACCAAACTACCCTAGAGTGCAGCAAGCTGATCACGCAGCGCTACAGTACAAGTTTTACTTTGGGCATCAAAACCTTGGCTACAAAATTCCATCTCCCAATTTATGCGATCTATGGCTTTGTCCGCTATGCAGATGAAATAGTAGATACGTTTCACGATCAGGACAAAAAAGCTCTTCTAGATCGATTCAAAAAAGACACATACGAGGCCATTGAAGCCAAGATTTCTTTAAATCCAGTATTACATGCCTTTCAACTTATTGTCAATCAATACCAGATTGACTTGGATCTCATCGAGGCTTTTTTGCATTCCATGGAGATGGATTTAGATTTCAAAACGTACAACGATTCCAAATACCATGAATACATTTATGGCTCTGCAGAAGTCGTAGGACTTATGTGCTTGAAAGTCTTTTGTCAAGGAGATGAATCAGAATACCAACGCCTGAAAGAACCTGCCTGTAAATTGGGAGCAGCTTTTCAAAAGGTCAACTTTCTAAGAGATATTAAAAGTGATTTCGAAGAACGAGGAAGGGTCTACTTCCCAGGGGTAGATTTTAATCGTTTCGACACCTCTGTCAAATCCCTGATCGAGGAAGATATCCAAAAAGATTTTGACGATTCACTTATCGGGATTGCAGGTCTACCTGATGGAGCTAAGCTCGGAGTAAAAGTGGCCTACTTGTACTACCAAAAACTATTTGATAAGATCAAAAAGCTCCCGCCCGAGACGATTACAAAGCAGCGGGTGAGGATCCCAAATGCTAGAAAGTTGAGTTTGCTTTTTGGAAGTTATGTAGAAAATAAACTTGGTTTCTCCTGATGGAAAAATACCTCTATTTAGGCATTCTCCTTTTTGCAATTAGTTATCCACTAGCACAATCCTTCGAGCACCGAATTCGCTATGCAAGTCAATGGAAATTCCTTTTTCCGGGCATGGCAATCACCGCAGCCTTTTTTATCGTTTGGGACCTGTGGTTTACCCAACTCGGTGTTTGGGAGTTCAACCCAACTTACATTGTAGGTTTTTTTCTTATCAACCTGCCGCTAGAAGAATGGCTTTTCTTTTTTATCGTTCCATTTGCCTCTGTATTTATTTATGAGGTCTTGATTTACTTCTTCCCTAGGGATCCATTTAAACCAGTTGGGAAGGTGTTTATTGGGATTCTAGTCCCATTATTACTCATGCTTAGTATACTCCACCTAGACAAGTGGTATACCTCGATCAACTTTTTAGTAGGGGCACTGGCCTTGACGGTTCACTACCTCCTATTCAAAGAAAAATATTTGGGACGATTTATTTTTGCTTACCTCGTCCACCTCATTCCATTGATGATTTGCAATGGGATTCTGACTGGAGGACTTACGGAAGAGCCGGTGGTGATTTACAACAACTCCGAAAATCTTGGTATTCGGATTTGGACGGTACCAATTGAAGACTTAATATACTCTATGACCTTGTTGCTGATGAACATTAGCTTCCTTGAATACTACCGAAAAACCCAAACAATTTCCCCAAATCGTGGTTAATATGAGCATGAAACACCTACAGGTTCAAATAGATGATCATTCGGGCTTCTGCTTTGGTGTGGTGTATGCCATCGAAATGGCAGAAGAAATTCTCGAGGAGCAAGGTTATCTCTATTGCTTAGGTGACATCGTGCACAATGACGAGGAAGTCAGTAGATTAACCCGAAAAGGGTTAAAGATTATTGACCATAGCGAATTGCAAGCGTTGAGAAATGAAAAGGTTCTTATTCGTGCCCATGGAGAGCCCCCATCTACCTACGAATTGTCAATCAAAAACAACCTTACCTTGATTGATGCTAGCTGTCCAGTGGTGCTTAAACTTCAGAACAGAATCAAAAATTCCTTTGACAAGGAAGATAATATCTACATTTACGGCAAGCACGGACACGCAGAAGTAATTGGTCTTTTGGGTCAAACCAACAACAAGGCAGTGGTATTTCAAGACATTTCGGAATTGGATATTCCTAACCTCCCAAAAAACATTACACTCTACAGCCAGACCACCAAAAGCACAGACAAATTCTACGAAATCAACGAGATTTTGCGAGAAAATGGAATCACTGTGAATACGAATGATACGATTTGTAGACAAGTGTCCAACCGAGATAAAGAGTTGCGTAGCTTTGCTGAAAAGTTTGATAAAATCGTATTTGTTAGCGGGACCAAATCTTCCAATGGCAAGGTGCTTTACAATGTTTGCAAGGAGAAAAACGACCATACTTACTTTGTGTCCAACCCAGACCAAATTGAGGAGAGTTGGTTTGGACTTAATGAATCAGTAGGCATCTGCGGCGCAACCTCCACGCCCATGTGGCTCATGGAGCAGGTTCGAGAGCGTATTTTAACCTTTTAATCGCTCTGTCATGGAGGCTAACTCAAGCGTAGGTACTGTTGATCCCAAAGGCCTTTTAATCGGTTGGGGCATCATCCTCACCTGGGTACTTTCCTTGGCTTTTTTACTCTCTTGGGAATTCTCTTGGGCAAATCCCCTGACTTTTTTGGCCATCCTAGTCCAGACGCATCTGTACACCGGATTATTCATCACTGCACACGATGCCATGCATGGTATCGTTTCCTCCAATAAAAAAGCCAATCATTTCACCGGATGGATTGCAGCTATCCTATTTTCATACAACTTTTACTGGAAACTATTTCCCAAGCACCACGAACACCATCGCTACGTAGCCACCGATAAGGATCCAGATTACCATGCCTCAGGAAAGTTTTTGAGATGGTACCTGAGCTTTATCTTCCAATACCTAAACGGCTGGCAATTTCTACTGATGGCAGTCACCTTCAATCTACTCAAATTGGTACTGCCCACTGAAAACTTGATCTTATTCTGGATGGTACCCGCCGGACTCTCCACACTTCAACTCTTTTTCTTTGGTACTTTCTTGCCTCATATGGGCGAACAGACTAACGAACACCATTCGAGTTCCCAATCAAAAAACCATTTTTGGGCCTTCATAAGTTGCTACTTCTTTGGTTACCACTTTGAACATCACGATTCTCCTGGCACTCCTTGGTGGCGACTATGGCGGGTAAAAGAAAAAGAAAGCGCATAATTTTTTCCCCTCAACAACACTAAAAAGCCTTCTTTCCCCATTTGGTGTAAACCAGTCGGGGAATCCTTTGGTTATCATCTTACACGTTGCAAAAAACGACCTCGTATCTAGTCACTACACCAACTCATTCCCTTATGCGATTACCTCTACTCTTCAGCCTAGTCTTTATATCCCTCTCTAGCTTGGGCCAAGGAATCATTCGTGGAAAGATTACCAATTCCATTAATAACCAAGGAGTCCCCTTCGCCAATGTAATTCTTCTCAACACTGACCTAGGAGCCATTTCGGATGAGGAAGGAAATTTTGAAATTGTGAATGTGCCCCCAGGGCTATACAATGTCAGAGCTAGCTACGTAGGCTATAAGTCCACTACAGCCTATGAAATCCAAGTTAGCTTAGCGAAACCCGTTCAATTGGACTTTAGCCTAGTAGAAGAAGCCTCCGAACTCAGCGAAGTGTTGGTTAGCAGTGAATTTACTCGTTCGGAAGACACTCCGCTATCGGTTCGTAAACTAAACACCAACGAAATTGAGCGCTATCCAGGGGGAAATCGAGACATCTCTCGAGTGATCCAATCCTTGCCCGGTGTTGCAAGCACACCAAGTTTTCGTAACGACATCTTGATTCGCGGAGGGGCTCCCAATGAAAATCGATTTTTTGTAGATGAAATTGAAGTTCCTGTAATCAATCACTTCGCCACCCAAGGGTCTTCTGGCGGGCCAGCAGGAATCTTGAACGTAAACTTGATTAAAAATGTGGACCTCATCACGGGAGGCTTCCCTGCCAACCGAATGAATGGGTTAAGTTCCTTCTTTGAGTTTCAACTGAAAGAAGGAAGAAGAGATCGAATGGCTACACAATTGACTGTAGGGGCCTCCGAACTCACCCTATCTAATGAAGGTCCTATTTCCGAAAAGTCAACTTACATTTTATCTGCCAGAAGGTCGTATTTGCAAGGTTTATTTCGTTTACTCAATCTCCCATTTTTACCTACTTTCAACGATTTTCAGGTAAAAACCACCACAAAAATCAATGATAAAACCGAATTGACATTTATTGGTATTGGTGCCATCGACCAATTTGTTTTAAATGAGGAGGTCCCTGAAGAAGAAACCCCCGAGCAAAAGGATGATCGCCTCTACTTGCTCAACGTACTCCCAGTCCAATCCCAGTGGAATTACACCACCGGAGCCAAGTTGAAGCGCTTTCGGGACAATGGCTACTGGACCTTTGTGCTGAGTCGAAATATGCTTAACAACGAGTCCTACAAGTATGCAGGCAACAACGAGGAAGATGAAGCAAACTTACTCTTCAACTACCGATCCCAGGAGTCAGAAAACAAATTTAGGGCAGAAAATAGCATTTTTGGAAAAGGATACACCTTCAAATATGGGGTCAATCTGGAATACTCACGCTATTTGATTGACAATTTTGATCGCGCTGTACTGTCTCAAATTGGAGAAACAATAGCCTTTCAGGCCACTTCTAATTATACCAGCTTTGGTGCATTTGTATCTGGATCCAAAAATTGGTTTGGCGACCGCCTACTCTTGAGTGGCGGAGTTCGAGTAGACGGATCAGATTTTGCAAAAACTGCCACCAATCCCTTTCAGCAATTCAGCCCACGAGCGTCTGTTTCCTACCAGCTCAAGCCCAACTTTTTTGCCACGGCAAATGCAGGGATCTATTACCAGCGTCCAGCATATACCGTACTTGGTTACCAAAATTCGGAAGGAACTTTTGTCAATCAAGAAAGCGATGTACGCTACATCAGAAATGTACAATTGATTGGAGGTATCGAATACCTAGTTCCTGAAAAGGCCAGAAGATTCACGGCAGAAGGGTTTTTTAAACGTTACAGCAACTATCCCTCTTCCATCCGAAATGGAATTTCTTTGGCCAACTTGGGAGCAGATTTCGGAGCCATCGGTAATGAACCTGTAAGCTCCTCCTCTACCGGAAGGGCCTATGGTTTAGAGTTCTTGGTGCAACAGCGCCTCTACAACAATTTCTATGGTATTGCTTCTGTCACCTTGGTACGCTCAGAGTTTACCAACCTAGACACAAAAAAAATGACCCCATCTTCCTGGGACAATGGATTTATTGTCAGCCTAACGGCAGGCAAGCGCTTTGGGAAAAATTGGGAGGCAGGAGGAAGATGGCGATTTTTAGGAGGAACACCCTATACACCAGCCGACTTAAGCGCCACAGGGCTTCGAGAAAACTGGGATCTACGCAATGGGGCTATTTTAGACTTTACACGAATCAATGGCGTCCGACTAAAGCCTTTTCATCAACTTGATGTCCGCATAGATAAAAAGTACTTCTTTAATCAATGGAATTTAAACTGGTATTTTGATATCCAGAATGCGTACAACTTTCAAGCGAAACAAGCCCCACTTATCTTGCCGGTTAGAGACGATCAAGGCAACCTAACCCTAGACCCTAACGACGCAACGCGCTATCAACTCAAATCGGTAGTAAACCCCGCGGGATCAATATTGCCAACTGTAGGCTTAATTGTAGAGTTTTAACATAAAAAAACACCCCTTTTTTGTACGGGGTGTTTTGCTTTTAATTCAGTTTAATTGAGCCGCCAACGTACATTGAGTCCAAAGCCAGCTCGAAATTCCGTAACCTCTACCAAAAATAAATAGGGTCTAAAATCCAGTCCTAAACTAATAGGAACTTCTGAAAAAGAATATTCAACCCCTACTTCTCCAGCCCCACCAAATCGAAAGTCTTCGGACAAGTAAACCGAAGGACCAAATCCTGCATACCAATTGAGTTTAGTGTCGGGGATCTCCTCATAAACTGGATTCCAGAGCGCATCTATGCCTAATCCTTTTTGTCCAAAACTGACATTGGCATGCACCCTACTGAATTCTCCTGTAGAGAAAATTCCGTCTAAAGCCACATTGTTGCCATTAATGTGTCCAAATCGGATTCCGATTTCTTGGGCTTGAGCGGTGAAGGATCCTATTACAAGCCCCGCTAGTAGCAGGATAAAAAAGAATGTTTTTCGCATAGTTGGTTCAATTAACTAACAAAAGTAGTAAGCGAAAATTGAGCCAAAATCACTTTATCAGGTGGAGATTATTTGCTTCCCCAAGCGAAGTACTTCTCGCACCAATAGCTCCATGTCTTCCCTGCGCGTACGCTGATTCGTATTGGCTACCCGCAAGGTATATTTTCCATTCAAAATAGTTGAGCTAGGGGAGGCAATGCCTTCTTCCTGAAGACGAAGCAGAATTTCTCTATTGAGTTCACGAAGTTCCTCCTCCGTCATGCCTGGAGAAATCATACGAAAGCAAGTGATGCTCATGGATAGGGGGGCCATTAATTCCAAATTTGGGTGTTGTTCTATCAACTCCGCCAAATAGGCTGCATGCCGGTTATTTTGAGCAATCATGGATGCATACTTTGCTCTTCCATGCTCTTTTAAAGACATCCATACCTTCAGGGCTTTGAAGCCACGCGATAGTTCAAAGCCGAAGTTATTGATGGATTCCAAACCACCGGACAGGCCACGCTGTTCCTGCAATAGGTAATTGGGTGTAATGGCAAAAGAGTCGCGGTGCTTATTTGCATCGCGGATGAGGGTACATCCCACTTCGTAAGGTACATACAGCCACTTGTGCAAGTCAAATGCCAAGCTATCTGCAGCTTCAATCGGCCGTAAGGCATCGGCATAGATTGGGTCAAGTTTGGCCAAGGCCCCATAAGCTCCATCTACATGAAACCATAGGCCGTATTCCTTAGAAATCTCAAGAAGCTCTTGCATGGGATCAATGGCACCGGTGTTGACTGTACCGGCTGTCCCAACGATGCAAAAGGGAAGAAAACCGGTCTTAAGATCGGCTTCAATTTGAGTTCGCAGGGCAGTAGTGTCCAATTGAAATCGATCGTTCACTTGAATTTTTCGGACTCCCTCACTACCTAATCCTAAAATTTCAGCTGCCTTTAAGATGCAGGAATGCGTTTCTACCGAACAATAAATCAAGAGTTGAGCGGAGGCAGCTTTTAGTCCTTTTTGACGTATCTTTTCTACACCAACCGAATTTCTTGCTACTGTCAAGGCCGTAATATTTGCCATTGACCCCCCGCTGATCAGGATTCCAGAGGCTTCAGAAGGAAAGTTCATTAACTCCTTGCACCAGTTGACTACCTGTCGGTCTACATACATCGCAGCATGCTCCCCGATGGTAGTATTGGGATTCATTCCGGATGCCAATAGGTCTGCGAAGGAACCTAGGGGAGTCCCCGTCCCTTGAATCCATGCAAAAAACCGAGGATGCACATTCCCTTTGTTATAGGGAAAAATGTACTGTTTAAACTCTTCGTACACCTCATGAGGATCTTTCCCTTGCTCTGGAAGAGGGCTATCCAAAAAGGTTTTCACATCATCCGGGATGGGCTTCCAAGTTTTTTCTTCTCGTATTCCCTTCCAGTAATCAATCAAGTCGTCGACCATCTGGTGTCCCAATTGACGCATGGATTCCCAATCTTTGGGGTCTAAGTTTTGATCGGGAATAGTTTCCTTTTGGGACATAAAGAGGGCTTTTGGGATTATTTCTTAAAGTTAATAAACAAGACCAATTTCTGGGAAATTGCATCATTAGAAGGTTTACTTTGATGCCTTCTTGTGACTTTGTTTTTTAGCACCGCGCAAACTCAAAAAATCAATTGGTACATCTCCTCCAACTTACTTACTTGGATAACTTGGATTTTAAATTTGCTCATATCCAATCCTTTGACCGCATACTTGGAAACGACAATCTTCTTGAAGCCGAGCTTCTCTGCTTCTGCAATACGGTTTTCTATACGAGATACGGCTCGAATTTCCCCTCCTAATCCTACCTCACCAGCAAAGCATATTTGCTCAGATACGGGTGTTTCCTCATAACTGGAAATCAAGGAAGCACACACAGCCAAGTCCAACCCAGGATCGTCTACGCGCAGACCTCCTGCTACATTCAAAAACACGTCCTGCTGGCCAAGGCGCATGCCTCCACGCTTTTCCAACACAGCCAAAAGCATGTTGAGTCGCTTCGCATCATGCCCCGTGCTGCTTCGCTGCGGGGTACCATAGGTGGCTGGACTCACTAGGGACTGTATCTCGATCAGCAAGGGACGGTTGCCTTCTAGCATCGCACCAATCGCCACCCCATTGAGCACCTCTTCTCGCTGCGTAAGGAGAATTTCCGAGGGGTTGGAAACAGCCCGCAGTCCCTCTGCGCGCATTTCATAGATCCCGAGTTCATGGGTGGAGCCAAATCGGTTTTTGGAAGTCCGTAAGATGCGGTAGGTCAAATGACGATCTCCCTCAAACTGCAGGACGGTATCCACCATGTGTTCCAATACCTTGGGTCCCGCTATGGATCCGTCTTTGGTGATGTGGCCGATCAAAAACACCGGAGTGCCTGTTTCCTTGGCAAACTTCATCAACTCGGCTGTGCATTCCCGCACTTGGGAAACCGATCCAGCAGCGGATTCTACAAACTGGCTATGGAGGGTCTGGATAGAGTCGATGACTAAAAAATCTGGGTTAAGGACCTCTATTTGCTGAAAAATCTGTTGCGTATTTGTTTCAGAAAGTAGGTAGCAATCTGGATTTTTTGCCGCCATTCTATCCGCGCGCATTTTGATTTGCGCTTCGCTTTCCTCCCCAGAGACGTACAGGACTTTTTTACCTTTTAATGTCAAGGCTATTTGTAGCATGAGGGTGGATTTACCAATGCCTGGCTCACCCCCAATGAGAACGAGGGACCCTGCAACAATCCCTCCACCCAATACGCGATCCAATTCAGGATCCGAAGTAATCCAACGGGATTGCTCCTCGTAGTTGACTTCGGAAATTTTCTTGGGAGTACTGGCCTTTTTGAGTCCAGAGCCCTGAGGTTTCCAACTACCTTTGCCTGGCTCTTCTTTTTGGATAATTTCCTCCACGTACGTGTTCCACTCCCCGCAGGAAGGACATTTACCAGTCCACTTTGGGCTTTGTGCCCCGCAGTTTTGACAGAAAAAGGTGGTTTTTACTTTAGCCACGGTAGAAGGAGGTTTGTTTGGAAATTGGAATTTAATTGGAAATACGAAATACGGGATGAATTAAATAATGAACACCCAAAGCTGATTTTTGAACGTCGAAGTAGGTAAACGGGCGGCTATACCAGCAGCATGTAGTCTAATATCTTGTTTCTAGTGAGTCTTGCGACTTGCTACTTTAATGCGCTTGCAACCAATCCGTACCCACTCCAACTTCCACTTCGATCGGTACGGGAAGAGGAATGGCATTGGCCATCAATCCTGGAATTTCTTTTCTTAGGATGTCCACTTCGTCCTTGTGCGCATCAAACACGAGTTCGTCATGCACTTGGAGAATGAGTTTAGACTTCAAC
>JAURGC010000011.1 GCA_030833985.1 Algoriphagus sp.
CTTTCTTTGCCAAAAGAGGAGGGGATTTTGATTGATGCCTACCTAGGTCTGGGCTGTGTAGGGCCTCTTCGTGAAGCCGCAATACCACGTATCCAACTTATTAATTCCTTTGGAGGAAAAATTATTTCTCTAGATCTCCCTAGTGGAATGCCTGCTGATTCGATCCTTGCTGGGATAGCGGTAAAAGCTGATTTGACCATCACCTTGGGTTTTCCAAAATTGACTTTACTTCTTCCAGAGCATGCGCCATATACGGGTGAATTGGTGGTGCTACCTATAGGTTTTGAAAAGGAAGAATTCGCTGAATTCTCTTCTTCAACCTTTTACTTGGAAGAGAAGGATATACTGCCTCTCCATCGTCGATTTAATCGTTTTGCGCACAAGGGTGATTTTGGAAAAATTCTCTTGGTAGCTGGTAGCAAAGGAAAAATTGGCGCAGGTATTTTAGCAGCAAAAGCAGCATTTCGTACTGGCTCGGGATTAGTAACCTGCATGATTCCTAAAGAGGAACGCGCTGCACTTACGGCATCAGTTCCTGTAGCCATGTGTGTTTTTGATGAAGAGCAGGATTTTTCTGGGTACGATGCGATTGGTATTGGACCAGGTTTGGGTCTGGACCAAGGTGAACTGCTGAAGAAGATACTTTCTGCTTCAAGCAAGCCAATTGTTTTGGATGCGGATGCGCTGAATTGCCTGGCTATCGATCGGGCGATTTGGGATTTGATTCCCCAAGGAAGTATTCTAACCCCACACTTGAAAGAATTTGAACGCTTGTTTGGGCCTTCTCAAAACCATTTGGAGCGCTTGGCGAAGGCCAAAGCGATTTGTCTCAAGTATGCGGTTACTCTTGTTATCAAAGGGGCCAATACCCTTTGTAGCTTTGCTGATGGGCGTCAAGTGTTCAATTCTTCCGGAACCAAGTACATGGCTACCGCAGGCATGGGAGATGTTTTGACTGGGATGATTACTTCCTTTTTGGGGCAAGGTTATTCTCCAGAAAATGCGGTTCTTTGCGGGGTATTTCACCATGGGATGGCCGGTGAACTAGCGGGAGAAAAATACTTGCGCGGCACGATGTCCCAGGATTTAATTGAGACGATCCCCGAAACCTATCGTCGCATTGGCTTGAGCTAGGAAGTAACCTTCTATTTTCATTTTATTTTCTATCGCAGTTTTATTTTAAAATTTTACATGAAGCAAGAAAAAGCCTTACTCTGGACCTTGGCAGCCATTAATTTCATTCATATCGTTGATTTTATGATGTTGATGCCGCTAGGACCGCAGTTGATGCGATTGTTTGAAATCAGTCCCAGTGAATTTGGATTTTTAGTCTCCTCCTACACCTTTAGTGCAGGAGCTTCTAGCTTTTTTGGAGCTTTTTTCTTGGATCGCTTTGACCGAAAGCAAATTCTAATTTGGGTTTATGTAGGCTTTACATTGGGCACACTTGCCTGTGCTTTGTCGCCAAGTTATCCTATTCTGCTTCTAGCCCGAGTAGTATCTGGGATTTTTGGAGGGCTTACCTCTGCCTTGATTATGGCAATTATTGGAGATGTGGTACCCGATGCTCGTCGAGGTAGGGCTATGGGCTTGGTCATGTCTGCTTTTTCCTTTGCATCTGTGATGGGTGTGCCTTTGGGTCTCTTTTTAGCTAGTTTATCAGATTGGCATACCCCCTTTTATATTCTATCTGCCTTATCCATTGTGAGTTTAGGGATGATTGCCAAGTTTATTCCCTCCATCACTGGGCATCTCCATAGTGGATCAAAGCGTCCTCATCCCTTTGCTGTAGTCAGTAGGGTGACCAGCAATCCCAATCAAATGCGTGCAATCAGCCTATCAATCATGATGATGCTGGGACAGTTTATGATTATTCCATTTTTAAGTCCATACAATGTAGCGAATGTGGGCTTTTCGGAATTGCAGCTTACCTATGTCTACATGGCTGGTGGAGCCTTTACCATGTTTACTTCACCTTGGGTGGGAAAGCTAGCAGACAAATACGGGAAGCTGCAGATTTTTACGATTTTCATGGTGCTTAACTTGATTCCCATTGGAATCATAACCCATTTGGGAATTACTCCTGTAGCCTTGGTGCTCGTAGTGACAACCTTCTTTTTTGTTACCTCAAATGGGCGTTATGTACCTGCAGCTGCTTTGGTAACAGGAACTGCAAAACCCGAAAATAGAGGAAGTTTCTTGAGTTTCAATTCAGCAGTTCAGCAGCTAGCAGCAGGTTTTGCTTCCCTTTTAGCAGGATTTATGATTGGAGAAAACGAATTGGGGCAATTGACCAATTTTAATTACGTGGGTTATTTGGCAATTTTTTTCAGCGTTATTTGCATACCCTTGGCTTGGCGAATTAAAGTGATTAGCTAAAAAAAAGCCTCCAAAAATTGAATTATGGAGGCTTATTTTTTGTGATTATCCGCGATTCTCAAGTAGGCTTGAGCTAGGATGGGCTTTTATCAAATGCGAATAATCGACCACAGATGACATCACTTAATCGTCTCAACCCTTTTATTTTGGTTGAATAAACGAAAGAAAGTGGCTATTTATTTTTGCTTAAATTCCTTCGGTTAAAATTCAGCGTTTCCTGGAGTTCTTGGGAAGGCGATGACATCGCGGATGTTACTCATACCGGTAACGAACAACACCATTCGTTCAAAGCCCAGTCCAAAGCCTGCATGCGGCGTTGCGCCAAATCTCCTTGTATCAAGGTACCAACTGAGCTCTTCGGTTGGGATGTGCATTTCTTCCATGCGTTGGCTGAGCTTATCTAGACGCTCTTCTCGTTGAGATCCACCCACGATTTCTCCAATGCCAGGAAATAAAATATCCATGGCAGCGACTGTTTTTCCGTCCTCATTTTGACGCATGTAGAAGGCCTTGATGCCCTTTGGATAGTCGGTAAGGATAACTGGTTTTTTGAAGTGCTTTTCTACTAAATAGCGCTCATGTTCGGATTGTAAGTCTGTTCCCCATTCTTCGATGAGGTAGGAAAATTTCTTCTTTTTATTGTGGTTGGAGTTACGCAGGATATCGATTGCTTCTGTGTAGGAAAGACGCACAAAGTCATTTTCTAGAACAAACTTCAACTTATCAAGCAGGCCTAATTCCGCACGTTGTTCGGTCGGCTTGCTTTGTTCCTCTTCTGCGGCACGTTGATCCAAAAAGGCCAGGTCTTCTGCACAGTGGTCCAAGGCGTAGCGAATGATGTATTTGAGAAAGTCTTCTGCTAAGTTTTGGTTGTCTTCTGCATCGTAAAAAGCCATTTCCGGTTCAATCATCCAGAATTCTGCCAAGTGGCGTGTGGTGTTTGAATTTTCTGCGCGGAAGGTGGGACCAAAAGTATATACCTCTGCTAAAGCCATGGCAGCGAGTTCTCCTTCGAGTTGTCCGGAAACGGTGAGATTGGTTTCCCGCTCAAAAAAGTCTTGGTTAAAGTCAATCTTCCCCTCTTCGGTTTTTGGAGGATTGAGAAGGTCTAAGGTAGTGACCTTGAAGGTTTCTCCCGCCCCTTCTGCATCGGATGCGGTTATGATTGGGGTGTGGATGTAGAAAAATCCTTTGGTATTGAAATAGGTATGTACTGCATAAGCAAGTGCATGGCGTACACGAAAGACTGCTCCAAAGGTGTTGGTGCGCATCCGCAGATGGGCAATCTCACGAAGAAATTCAAGGGAGTGCTTTTTAGGTTGAAGTGGATACTTTTCTGGATCCGATTCGCCCAGTATTTCAATGTGGCGAGCAATCAATTCCGAGTGCTGTCCGGCTCCTTGTGAAGCTTCCACCTTGCCTGTAATTTTCAAACAGGCACCCGTGCTACACTTTTTTAGGATTTCTTCGGCAATGACATTGGGATCGGCCACTACCTGGTAATTGGTAAGGATGGAGCCGTCATTGAGGGCAATAAAGGAAACATTCTTGTTGCTTCGCTTGGTGCGTACCCAGCCCATGAGGGTAAGTTCCTGTCCGATCAGGTCTTGTTCCAGGATGGTCTTAATTTTGACCCGTTTGTTAAATGCCATTTGCGTAGGAGTAGAGGAAGGCTCTCGCTGCCTCTTTGAATTTAGTGGAATGCAAAAAAACGATTAAATCACCTTTTTATCAAAAAATTAACGCTTTTTCCTAAATTTGACTGAGTTGTTTTCTTCGGAAGCCTGCTCATTTTTCGCAAATAAGTGGTTTGAATCATTTCAATGCAAAAGTTAAGCCTTTCTCAGTCACTCTCTCAAAAACTTTCCCCGCAGCAGATTCAGTTTATCAAGCTGCTGCAAGTACCTACCGCAGAGTTAGATGCTCGAATAGAGGAGGAGCTTGAAATCAATCCAGCCCTTGAAGAGGGGAAGGTGGAGGAAGTAGAGTCTTCAGGAGAGGATGATTTTGAGGACGATTTTGGGGAAGAGTATGGGGAGGAATCCAGCGAGGTCAATGTGGATGATTATTTGGATGACGACTATGGAGGATACAAGATGCAGGGGGATGGCAATTACAATTCTGAAGATGAAGATCGAGAAATCCCTTTTTCTGTAGCGAGTTCCCTTCACGAACAATTGATCACTCAGTTGAATTTTTTGAAGCTTGATGAGCGGCAGCGACTTATTGGAGAGCAGCTGATTGGGAGTATTGAGAACGATGGATACATCCGGCGTGAATTGACTTCCATCATCAATGACTTAGCATTTTCTCAAAACGTTGAAACCGACAGCGATGAGCTTGAAGAGATTTTACGCAAAATACAGACCTTTGATCCAGCAGGTATTGCTGCACGAAACTTGCAAGAGTGCTTAATTATTCAGTTGGAGCGCAAAGAACATCCTGATGATCCCACAGTTCAACATGCTTTAGCCATTATTCAGGATTGCTTTGAGGAGTTTACCAAAAAGCATTATCCTAAAATTCAAAAGCGTCTTAATCTAGATGAAGAAGAAATCAAGGATGCGGTCCAGCTGATTACCCGACTAAATCCTAAGCCAGGAGGAGTAGCAGATGGTTTGGTGCTGACCCAATACGTGATTCCTGATTTTATTTTGGTGACCAATGGAGGAAAGTTTGAGATCCTGCTAAACTCTAAAAATGCGCCTGAACTTCGGATTTCTCGCTCGTATGCGGAACTTTTTGATGCCTACGACAAGAGTGATAAAAAGGATAAGAAGCTCAAGGAGACCGTTTCTTTTGTCAAGCAAAAGTTGGATTCGGCAAAATGGTTTATCGATGCCATTAAACAGCGGCAAAATACCTTGCTACGAACTATGGATGCCATCCTTCAGTACCAATACCCTTTTTTTGTAGATGGAGATGAGGCGGCCCTTCGCCCGATGATTTTGAAAGATATTGCGGAAAAAATTGACATGGATATTTCTACTGTCTCCAGGGTGGCGAATAGTAAATCCATTCAAACTGAATTTGGTGTCTTTCCATTGAAATACTTTTTTTCGGAGGGTATTGCTACCGATAGTGGGGAAGATGTCAGTAACCGAGAAGTAAAGTCGGTCCTTCAAGGTATGGTGGATGCAGAAGATAAAAAGAAACCACTTTCGGATGATAAATTGGTAAAGATGTTGAATAAAAAAGGGTATACGATTGCGCGTCGTACGGTAGCCAAGTATCGGGAGCAGCTACAAATTCCAGTGGCTAGATTACGAAAGGAGCTCTAGTGGTACGAAAATTAGCCCTTCTTATTTCTGTTGCATTTCAGCCATTGCTCATGCCTTCCCTGGTTTTTGGATTGCTTTTTTTTGGGGTGCCGCAGGCGACCAGTATTCCCGAGTCTTTTAAGACAAGATTGTTCTATTTGATTATGAGTTCCACCTTATTGATTCCGATGGCCCTTGTCTTGGGCTTGCGGTGGAGTGGATTGGTGAAGAGTCTGCATTTTGAGGATAGAAGAGATCGTCGAAATCCATTTCTATTGGTTACTGCTTTCTATGTTTTAACGACGTATTTTTTGAAACAGAAAACTGAGTTGGATCCCATTTTATGGCAGGGGATGGGTGTGATTACCCTAGCCGTGTTGGTACTCACGGTGGTAACTTATTTTTGGAAAATGTCTGCCCACTTGACAGGGATAGGAGGTGTTTTGGCTATTACAGGAGTTCTTGGACTTTATTTTCCTTCGGTAACTGTAGCCTATTTATTAGTCATTGCAACGGTTCTTGGAGGATTAGTTGCCTCTTCTCGTTTGTACTTGGATGCACATCGCCCTGCGGAGGTATATGTGGGACTTTTGGTAGGGTTTATTACTTGCTGGGTTGGGTTTTCTTGGATTTATGGTTCGTTTGCTTGACCTATCGTTTGCTAGTGCAAAAAAAAACTCCCGATGGGGAGTTTTATATTTTTAAAAGTCGATTAAAACAATCCAACTGCTATTCCAAAACTTACTTGACTTGCTTTGTTATTGAAAGGGCCTCTATCGGCTTGCCACATTGGGTTGAGGTAGTAGGTGGTCCATACATTAAATCCAGGGCTCCCAGCTTTTAGGTGCAAGCCATAACGCATTTTTTCTAGGCCATAGTTTTCTGCTTGTTTGACTTTAACTTTTCCAGAATTAGGTGAATCAAAACCAATTTTAGTTTGGGATTGATAAAGGAATCCTATGCGAGCGCCGAGACTTAGGCGAAAACTTTTGCTGTAGTCATTTTTGTTAAAGTTGTATTGGAAGTCTACAGGCACCTCCACATAATTCGTAGCAAGGGTATTGGTTTTGACTTCTATGTCGGCACCAAAGACACTTTTCACGTCCTTCATTACAGAAGATTCCGCACCTAGTGTAGGGCTTCGAAATAGATTTTCTTCATTTTTAAATGCGAATTTAGTAGTAGAAATTCCAATCCCTGGACTAAGTACAAATCCCGAATTTTCTCCAAAAAGGTGAAATGGCTTTTGGTAGTAGATATTGAAGCTTCTTGAACCTAAGAAATTGATTGCGAGGTCTGCAGGTCGGTTAGTCAGCTGGGTCCAGCCAAACTCGACGATCAAGTCATTAGGGATATTTGGGCGACCACCTATAGGTGTTTTTGGGGCTTGGTTATCCGAATCCTGTGCTTGTGCGTTCAATGCCAATGCAAGGAAGGCAAGTGCTAGTATTTTTTTCATTAATGAAGCTTCAGTTCAAGAGAATATGGGCAAAAATATAAAATTTAAGAGGATTTACTCGCCTATTGGTCTTAATTATTCTTAAGATTAGTGCTGTTGAGAAATCTTTTGTTTTGAATAATTCTTCCTTAGAACTTTTTGGAGGGAAAAAATTAATACGTACTTTTGCAATCCAATCTGGCTTCGTAGCTCAACTGAATAGAGCACCTGATTACGGCTCAGGAGGTTTCAAGTTTGAATCTTGACGAGGTCACTAGCCCTAGCTTTTAAGAAGTTAGGGCTTTTTTCTGGGTAATTCAGTAAATAAAAAAGCATAAAAAAAGCAGCCGGATGGCTGCTTTTTATTTTTTAGTGTCCTGCTGTCGCAGCGGGTTGGACACCGCGCTGCCAGAAGAAGAAGATCACAAAGAGGACGATTAAGATGCCCGGGAAAAGTAACATTTTCTCCAGAGTATCTTGACCTGCTGCCAACTCTAAAGCATCTCCAGCCAAACCAGCTGCACTTTGCGTAGCTCTAGAAGCATCAATCCAGCTTCCGATAATAGGCTGGAAGATCGCGGTAGAAAACATGCCTAAGCCGCCAATGATGGACATCCCCAAGGCACCGGAAAGTGGTACACGCTGAGCTACAGCTCCTACCATCACAGGCCAGAAGTAACATACGCCCAAGGCAAAAATCAAGGCAGCTACATAAGACATGTTACCACTTACCGTACTGAATAAAAAGATGCCTATCGCGGTGAAAATTGAACCCCCAAGCAAAACACCAGTTTGCCCCAAGGCTTTAACTACTGGACCTGCAAAGAATCTTCCCACAGCCATAACCCCTGTGGTCAAGGCTAAAATCAACATGCCAGATGCTCCGCTTGAACTCAAGACAATGTTAGCCCACTGCTGTGGTCCAAATTCAGAGATGGCGGTGAATGCCATAGCAATGAATAAAAAGATAAATACAGGGCTAAACATGGCTTTCAAGTTGGAGCCAACAGATGTAACTCCTTCAATAGAAGGCTTAGGGAAGGTTTTTCCAAAGAAGAGTACTGCATACGCTAGGGTAGGCACCATCATTACCCATACTTGAGTTTGCCAAGCAAAACCCCCATCGGTCATGAATTTGGAAACCAAACTTCCTAATACAATTCCTCCAGGAAACCACATGTGGAAGCGGTTCAGCATTTTGTTGAGTGTAGTTCCCGAATACATGTCTGCAATCATGGGGTTACACGCTGCCTCGGTACAACCGTTGCCAAATCCAATAAACAGGGTAGAAATCAATAAGGTGGTATATCCATCTGCAAAAATGGTCAACAGAATACCAAAGGTATGAGTTAAAAATGCAATACGCATGATGTTGGCTGGTCCTACGATATGGTAGAATAGGCCTCCAAGGATCATGGAAATCGGGAATCCTAAAAACCACATGGAGTTGATAAAGCCAAGTTGCTCGGCATTTAATCCAAAGGATTCGCCCAATTGGGGAAGAATACCTGCTCGAATAGAGAAGGAAAATGCGGTGGTAATTAGCGCCAAACAACTTGCGTTGAATAGGGCGCTACGATTGATAGTTTGAGTCATAAAGTAGTGCTTTAGGTTATTGGGTTGCTTTTGTGTGACTTTTAACACAGTTAAATTAGGTAAAAAAAAAGGAATTAATTTTCCTGTTATAAAAAAAAACTCACCCTTTCTCAAAAAATTAAGAAAGGGTGGGTACTTAAAGGGATAAGTCACCTTGTACTTTACCGTACAAAAACCCAATCCCGTGCTGTACTCAGAGGAGCTGAAAACTCGTATCCCTCCTCTTGAAAAACTTTAAGTTGCTCTGGATTAGTGATCCGATTTAGGATTGCATATCGAGCCATCATCCCTCTTGCCTGCTTGGCAAAGAAGCCGACTACTTGGTATTTCCCTTCTTTGTATTCCTTAAAATGGATGGTAATGACGGGTAGCTTCAAGGCCTTTTTATCTACTGCCTTGAAGTATTCTTGGGAAGCCAAATTGACCAACGTACGCCCTTCCCCTGCAGCATTCAAGGCCATGCTGATCTTGGTCCCCCAGTACTGGTAGAGGTTGTTTCCTTTCTTGGTTTGGAGCGGGGTACCCATCTCCAATCGGTAAGGCTGAATCAAATCCAAAGGCTTCAATAACCCATACAATCCAGATAAGATTCGTAAATGCTGCTGTGCAAATTCTAAATCTTCTGGGCCAAAGTGGTCTGCTTCCATTTTCGCATAAACTTCTCCTTTGAAGGCCAAGACTGCTTGCTTGGAATTTTCCGGATTAAAAGTCTCCGAAAAAGTTTTGTAGCGTTCCTCATTCAAAACAGCAAGAGAATCACTCAGGTGCATTAATTTGGAAATTTTTGAAGCTGATTTTTTCTTCAAAACGCCTACCAAATCCTTTACTTCTCGAGGAAAGTCAGGTTGAGTATGGTGGCTATACTCGGGATTGCTGTAATCTAGGGTTTTGGCAGGAGAAATGACAATCAACATAAGTTACTGGATAATGACAAGTGCTTTAGTTTCGGTTTGGGTAAGATTTTGTACCCTAGAAGTTAACCGCACAACGACTGCGTATGTTCCCGAAGGAACCAATTTTCCATCGACTAGTCCATCCCAAGGACAAAAAGGCTGCAAAGGAGCTAAATTTTCATGTTCACAATAAAAGATTAATTCTCCCCAGCGATTGTAAATAAATACATCCACTTCATCAATGTATTCGTTGGCATACAAAATAAAGTTTCGGTTTGGATCATTGAGTACCACCGCACTTGGGAAGACAATTTTGAGGCGACAATCTTCAATTACGCTAAAGGTTCCTTCCCAAAAACAGCCCAGAATATCTCCTACGCGTAGGGTATAAGTTCCACCTTTTTCTGGACTAAAGGTAGGGTCTTGGGAAACCTCCTCCCCATCCAAAATCCAGGAATAGCTCGCGTATGGCCCGGGATCAAGTGTGGTTGTTTTACCTTCTACCGCACAAATGACGATAGGGTCTGAAGGAAGAAAAGCAGGGGCCAATCTAGATTTAACCACCACTGCATTGGCTCTACCTAACTCACATCCATTGCTGCTACGAAGTAGTACCTCATAGGTGCCCTCTTGGGTGACTTCAATACGGTTAGTGGTGAACGCTGGAAGTCTGGTGCGGGTCCCACCAGTAACCAAAAACCATTCAAATTCTGTTACAGTACTTAGATTAGCAATTACCTCGAGTGTGGTGGACTCTTGGTCCACACAAAAAGGGCTTGCATCCAAGCGAACTGCAAGGGTATCTTCTAAGATTTCTGCCGTAAAGGCAAGTTTATTGGTTGGACAAGCTCCTCCACTAGCAGGAAGTACTTCCAAAGTATAGTTACCAGATCTGCTAGGTACAAACTCTTGCCTTCTTCCGACGATAATTCCTAATTCATCTTTCCATAAAAAGATCACGTCAGCAGGGGTTGCATTGTTGAGAATGGCTTCAAATCGAATTCCTGTCAAGCAATCTACTATAGGATCCGAAATTTCAAAGTCCAATGCAGGATTCAAATTAACCGACATAGCAAGGGACTTGGGGCAGTCTTGTCCCAAAGGATCTTCCCCAAGGAGGGAGTAAATCCCACTTTCGGTCAGAACGAAAGATCCATCTGCTGCTGGTGAAATGGTAGTACCTCCAGGTGTGGTGAGGGTATAGTTCAGCGGCTTTGGTCCAGTTGGACTGAAGGTGAATGAAACACAGCTTTCGATCACAGCAGGAACAGAAAATTCAACCTCAAATTTTTGATTGACCACATAGAGCTGTGGATCTGGAATCGCACATCGAGACCCATCTTCTAATTCAATTAAATAGGTACCGCTCGGAACGGGAACGAAAAAAGTGGAGGAATTGGGTAGGTCGCCAGAAAATTCAAGCCCATCTCCTTGTCGAATAATTTTGTAGGTGCCTACACCTGGATTGCCTCCAGCAAATGTGAGTTGAAGGCCCCCTTCTGCCACGCCTGTGGCCGAACAAATTTCATCTTGGGGTGAGACATTTAAGTCAAAGCCGGTAGGAGGATTGGTATTTCGCACCGTTACGGAAGAGGAATAGGAGCAGCCGGATGCATTCTCTGCTAGTAGGGTGTACACTCCGGGTCCCAGACCTGAAATCGGAATCACAGTTCCCTGAGATGAAGCAGGAAAGCTAAGACCCAACTCCAGGAGTTGGATGGAGCTTACATCTGCCTGAAGGGTGACTTCTAAAGCGCCATCCAGGGAGCTGCAGTCTGTGGAAGGGCTAGTTTCCTCCACCAAAATGAGGGGTAGTTCATTGACCAGTAAATCGACTTCCTTAGTGACTTGACAGGTCGATAAAATAGGGTCTTGTACGACAAAGGTGAAGGTATATTGACCAGGACCTGGCAGACTAAGTACCTCTAAGTCTAACTCAAAGAAAGTGCCCAAAGGTACTAGGGTTCCCTCTTGATTATGTTCGTAAAACCACTCTCCTGTAATTGGCGTGTTGGGAGCAAAAGTGACGGTAGATTCCTCGAAACAGACTTCAGTGGCTGATTGTGTGAGGTCAAATTCAAAAGCAGGTCCGACAAAAATAGAGGCGGTGCTGTTGCAGGAACTAGTGAATGCGATTTCATCTTCCGTCGCATCGCTTGCATTCCGAAATTGAACAACTACAGTGTAAATGCTTTCTTCGGTGACGGTGATTGTATTCGAGTTACTGTCTCCAAAAACATCCCCTGCCGCATTGGTCCACAAGAAATCGTATTCTCCTGAACTAGGATCGTAGTCTTCGATAGCCGTCAAGGTCACTGCATTGCCTTCGCACAGCGTGGCATCGGTCGCTAAGGTAAGTGTGGGTGGTGCTACGATTTCAAGAATTCCTTCAGCGGTGAAATAGCCGATTTCCGCGCATCGGTCCACCCGCAATTCAATGGTATAGTTGCCAGCTTGATTGAAAATTTGTTCCAAATTTTGAAATTGGTCTCCTGGACCTCCAAAATTAGACCGGACGACGGTGCCGTCTTCGTGTGTGATCGTCCAGAAATAGGAATCAATGTCTGGTTCTCCTCCGCCTTCAAGTGTGGCTGTTGCTCCAGAAATCGGGTCTAAGCAAAGAGTTGGAGGGATTCCCAAAGCAGGTTCGGGGATGGAGCTTCCTGAGTTTTGGACAAACGAAGGCAAACCCAAATTGGACGTTCCAGGCATGGCTTCCACCGCATCTTGATTGAAGGTACTTGCAGCGGTGCAGCCGGTGCCCACTTGAATTTGTCCAATGCGGTCATCTCCTACTACAGCTACGTAGATTTGACCATCAGAAGCTATTTGTAAACCGCCTAAATTAAGTCCTGAGGTGCCGCTAAGAATCTTTTTAGTAGAAAGGATACAAGTAGCTCTTTCTTCCGGAGTTAAGGCGGTAGCGAAGCAGCTAGGGCAGTCAGGCGCTACTTCTTTGATGAGGTACTCCTCGATTCCTGGCCCTCCATTTCGGTAGGAAACCAGGATGCGGTCAGAATCCTGCGAAAACTCCAGCCCATAAATTTCTCCAGAGCAATCTAGATCCAAGAGTGCGTACTCGTTAAGCGTACCGGTTTGCTGATTGAACTCAAAAATTTCCGTTCGGTTGCATCCCCCTTCGGAAATGGTAATAGCCAACTTGCTGCCATCTGGGCTAAATTTCATCGCACCCACGCCGGAGTTGTAGCCATGGATGCTTCCTACTGAGCTATTCACGGCTTGACCTATACCTTGGCTCGAGACGGGGTAGGCCCGAAAGGTATTGTTTCCCAGTTCATGAAAGATTACCCAGGTGGTATCACCTGAACTTAAGGCAGCACTGTGCTCCGTAGAAGGGCTAAAAAGGAAGTTGTCTTTAGTGACGACGTTTCCTACTCCTGTTGTGTTTTCAGCCTTGATATCGACCAATGAAAAGCGTACCTCGTTGCTGCCGCTTACTGAGGTTTGGGTGGTAAATAGGTAAAAGAGGGTAGGTTCGGAAGGTACGCCAACAGCCACTACGCCTTGACTTGCTGTGTTGTTACCTCCAATGTCGCTGCCATTTTCCATCAAATCCCCGTTGAGATCCCAGACAGATTGCCCATCGGTGAAAAATAATACCTGCCCTGCCTGATCGGAGATTGTGGAGGTGCCTGCTGGGATGTTTTGCGGATGGGCTTCGGAAATGGGTCGTGGCACAGGAGCTGTGTCATCATCTGGGTCGGGGTTGAAGTCTAATCCTGCCCCATTTCCAAAGTACCAGATGTTGTTAGTTTGGTCAGGGACATCCCACATTTTGATTCGTATTTCTGCATAGGCATAACAGGAGGACCCAGGTTCCCGCACCAATACCCAATACAATCCAGGCTTACATACCTCATTGGCCCCTTTTCCAATCCAGCCTTCCTCGCGTTTGTTGGACCAGAAATACTCATAGTTGGTTCCGCTACCTGCCCCTCCACCTGGAGCACCACCCGTGCCACCTCCGCCACTATCACCCGATTGGGCTTGCAGGAGAGGGTCAAGATCGATGCAGGACTCGCAGAGGGTGGTGTCTGAAGGAGTAAAGTTGGCCTGTAGCTCATTCTCAGTGAGTGGAATACTTTTGCTTACCTTTTTGATGGTGCTATCTGGGAAAGTTACCGTCAGGGTCACTTCCAAACTGCTTCCTTGAGCGGATTCGCCAGGCACCAAAAAATGTTCTTGGTTGAAGTCTGCTGGCAAGGGATTGCCATCGGCATCGCTCAAAGGTGGAGAAAATTCCCAAAGGAAAGAGAGCGCTTGGTAGTTGGGAGGATTGATTTCACTAGTGAGCTGAACAGGGTTATTTGCGCAAGGAGCCTCTGGGTCCCAGCTAAAGTCAACGGAAGGGTCGATGGTTACATTGGGTGCGAAGATGGGGAAAATGCGCCCACAAAAATCTGCGCCAGTAAAGGGGTCCTCTTCAACCACTAAGGTAGTTAAGTTGGACTCATTGGGATTGGTGATCTTTCCTACGATTTGTGGTCCCCCAACTACCTCCTCGTACAAATAATACAAGGAGCCATCTGGTCCTACTTTTAGGTCGTATACTTGGGTCAAAGTGGCGTCAAGCGGAACTTCTTCCGGAACTGCATCGGGGGAGTTGGTAGGAATTCGGAGGAGTTGATTTCCCCTAGAAAAGTAGATATAGGCTCCATTGGGTGAAAAATCTGCGCCAGAAATTGTTCCCGCTCCGCCGGAGTTGCTTAGAGCTTGGGGATTTCCAAAAGATCCTGTTGCCGTATCAAATGGCACCAAGAAAATATCCTCTCCAGGATTTTTTGGAAGGAGAAGAAGTTGCCCTAATCCCTCTTCAAAGATCATGGCTGAAGGTTCGATGGGGATTCCTCGGGTGCCAGTTAGGGTAAAAGAACCTGCGGCTGTTTCTAAGCGTCTCGCTTGAAGATTTCCGCCCGCAAAGCTGATTAAGTAGGAGGGAGAGCTTAGTGTTTTGACAACCAAAACTGCTCCTTGAGCAGGTCCAATGACTTGATTTTTACTCGTAATTTGTCCTAAAGGTGGTTCGTTCCCTGTTGCTTGGCCTGGGGCATTCATGTCAACAAGGGCATATTGGAGTTGTCCTGCAAGGGAAAGATAAAAAATATAAAAGAGCTTGTTGCCGTTTGGATTGTACTCCAAAAACCCTGTAGCTACGGTTTGCCGACCTTGAAAATTTCCATTCAATCCTGGTGCAGAACCTTCAATAGGGCTTCCTGAGTAATTATAAACCAATTCTCCATTGGTATAGAATAAGGGTTGCCCAGTGATGGGATCTATGGCAATCGCATTGTTGTCGGCCCCATTCAGGATAGCAGCGGGTAGTGTTTGAACTGAAGCAACTGCTCCTTTACCGAAGGAAAGGTAGGGATGGTCACCGGTACTGCAATTTCCAAAAATCCATTCGTTTTCGTTGTACCCTTGTGCGAGGGTAGTACTTATTCCCCACCAAGTGTAGCATAGGATGCCGACAATTAGTCTAGTGAATCGTATGGTATTCAACTTGCTTTTCATATTTTTAAGGCTACTTCTAAAACAACCGCTGAGCATCCCCGTTTAGAAGTGAAGTACATAATCAAATAAACGAACAATTTCGTGTTAAGGTCTCTCCTGACAGTAGTTTTTTTTATGGTGCTTGGTTGGGCTTCAGTTTCCGAAGCACTTGCCCAGGACCCACAGTATAGTCAATACTACGCAGCCCCACTGTACCTTAATCCTGCCATGGCAGGGGGAGAGTTGATGGGGAGGGTAGGATTTAACTACCGAAACCAGTGGCCTTCATTGGATGCACAGTTCACCACCTTTTCCGCGTATTACGATACCTACCTACCAGATTACAATTCAGGAATAGGGGTTCATGTGATGCAAGATACGGAAGGGGCATCTAAATTACGTTCTACTTCGCTTTCAGCGATGTATTCCTACGAATTACGACTGGCAGATAACCTGTACTTCCGACCTGGTTTTCAAGCAAGTTATCTGAGAAGGGAAATTGGATTTTATGAAAACTTGATTTTTGCAAACCAGATCAATCCAGCGGATCCTACTGGGCCCTTGCTGCCTGGGTCTGATATTCCCGGATTGGGTGATCCAGTGAGCATCTTTTCGCTTTCAGTTGGAGGATTACTCTTCACTAAAAATGCATGGATTGGATTTTCTGCACATCACCTGAATGAACCCAATCAATCCTTTGTGGACGGCTTGAGTCCATTGCCCAGCAAACTTTCTTTTCATGCTGGTTACCGAATTTCCTTAGGCCAAGGAGGTCTGCGCCAAGATTTCACCCACATGAGAAAGCAGCGTTATTTGACGCCTACCCTGAATTACAAAAGGCAAGGGCCTTTTGAACAGCTCGATGTTGGCGCCTATTTTTATGTGGAACCCATAGTATTTGGAGCTTGGTACCGGGGACTTCCATTTAGGCCAGTGGATGGACAAAGTAACCGAGACGCTATCGTAATGATGGTAGGCGTTAATTTAATCACGGGTCTAAATATTGGTTATAGCTTTGACTATACTGTATCCCAACTGGGCATACAAAGTGGAGGAGCTCATGAATTGAGTCTTTCTTGGACTATTCCCAGTCGAAATCAAGGCAAGCCATTGGGTCGTGACACCATTTTACCTTGCCCTAAATTCTAAAAAAAATGGAAACTCAGAGTTTGTTGTACCTGCTGGTAGGGGTGCTTGCTTTTGGTTTTATTGTACCCCAACTATTAGAGTTCTTGCAGGTGTACCATCCAAGCAGGAAAATACCAGATACCCTAGCTGAATACCTAAGCCTGACCAAATTAGAAGAAAGTAAATCTTATCAGCGGGTGAATTTCAATTTTAAAGTAATTACGAGCAGTTTTACTTTTCTTTTGACTCTCCTCTGTGTCACCCAAGGGTGGTTTGGTGCAATAGATACTTGGATTGTAAGCTTTGGTCATTCTCCATTAATGAATTCGCTTCTATTTTTTGGGTTGATCTATGTGGCATCAGACGTGCTGAGCCTGCCTTTTGATTACTACAGAACCTTTTTAATTGAGGAAAAGTTTGGGTTCAATAAAACCACTCTGCGTACTTTTTTTTTAGATAAGTTGAAAGCTTATGCCTTATCCTTGCTCATAGGGGGAGGTTTGATGCTGATTTTTCTTTGGTTGGTCCATACCATGGGTCCCCAGTTCTGGTGGCAGTTTTGGCTACTTGCAGGGGTTTTTATGATCTTGGTGAATGTGGGCTATACCGCATGGATCCTTCCTTTGTTCAATACGCTGACTCCATTAGCCGAAGGAGAGGTACGAGATAAGTTGCTACAGTATGCGTCAAAGGTGGATTTCTCCATCCAGCATATTTTTGTGATGGATGGAAGCCGCCGGTCTGCGAAAGCAAACGCATTTTTCTCAGGATTAGGTAAGCAAAAAAAAGTGGTGCTCTACGACACCCTATTGGAGCAGCATACTCCGGAGGAATTGGTGGCAGTATTGGCCCATGAAATTGGACACTACAAGAAAAATCACTTGAAATGGAGCATGCTGATTTCTCTTCTCCAAGTGGGGATACTTCTATTTTTGTTGGGTCAAGTCGTTTTTTCGGAAACGATGAGTATGGCCTTAGGAGGAAGCAGCTGGTCAGTACAGTTGAATATTTTGGGTTTCACAATGCTCTTTGCACCGCTATCCATGATCCTAGGAATTGGAATGAACTGGCTCAGTCGCAAGCATGAATTTGAGGCGGATCACTATGCCAAAGAAACCTTTGGAGGCAAGCCGCTGGCAGAGGCCTTGAAAACGCTTTCGGTAAAAACCCTAAGTACCATCCATCCTCATCCTTGGTACGTGTTTGTCAACTGCTCCCATCCACCTCTCCTGGAGCGCTTGAAACGACTTGAGGAGGAATAAAACCAAAGTTCGGTAAATGTGGCTGTATAAATAAGCGTGCTTATTTTTGCAAAAAAAAATCCTAAATTTCAGAGAAAGACTTGTTTACACATGAGAGACCTTGCCGATTTTGGATACCCACTTAGCGACCTGTTTACACAGCCAAAAACGATTAACGAATGGGAGCGGTACCGTTTGTCTGCCGAACAAATTGATTTTTTTCACGAAAATGGATATTTAGCTGGGGTAAAACTTTTAGATGAATCCCAGCTAGTAGCCTTAAACAAGGCTTTGGAAGAGGTAATGGATCCCAAGCATGCTAGGCATGCCTTATTTCATGAATTTCATAGCAACGAGTCTTCAAATCCTGATACAGTTTTGTTTCATTCACTCGGACACTGGCGGATAGCGGAGGCTTTTCACGATGCAATTTGGAATCCAGCGTTTCGAATGGTTGCTAGCCAATTGCTTGGAGACCGAGGTGTTCGTTTTTGGCACGATCAATTGTTTTGCAAGCCTGCACACCATGGAGGTGTGGTAGCTTGGCACCAAGATTATTCCTATTGGACACGCACGGTGGACATGCAACATTTGACCTGCTGGTGTGGACTGGATGATGCCACGGTGGAAAATGGCTGCTTGCAGTATGTACCTGGGTCTCATCGCTGGGGGCTTTTGGAAAAGCCTACTCTTGCCGGTGAGATGGATGGGCTGAAGGCAATGCTTTCGGAGGAACAAAGAGCCCAATTTAAGCCGGTAGCAATTCCATTAAAAGCTGGTTATGCAGCATTTCACCATCCCTTGTTGGTACATGGGAGCTATGCCAACTATTCCCCTCGATCTAGAAAAGCCTTTGTACTAAATGTTTTTGCAGATGGGACACTCTCCGATTCAGATGAACCCTTACTAGCTGGTGTTCCTGTGATTCCAAAAGGAGAAAAAATGGGTGGTAAATTTTTCCCCCTACTATTTGACCCTAAAAACCTGTAAATTTGCCATTCTAATCCCGTTTCCCGCATGTCTAGCTGGAGGATAGTATCCAATTGTACGGTACTTGGCGATCACGTGCTTCGTATTTTAATTTTCAAATAATGGCTTCTGGACTATTTGCTTTATTAGATGATATCGCTACCCTGATGGATGATGTAGCCGTAATGAGTAAAATAGCAGCGAAGAAAACTGCAGGGATTTTAGGCGATGATCTCGCAGTCAATGCAGAGAAGGCTTCTGGATTTGTGTCTGATCGAGAATTACCGGTGCTTTGGGCTATTACCAAAGGCTCGGCATTGAATAAGCTCCTAATTCTTCCTTTTGCCTTTCTTTTAAGCGCATTTGTTCCACTAGCCATTACTGTGATTTTAGTACTTGGGGGTCTTTATTTAGCCTACGAAGGAGCGGAGAAAATCCTTGCCTATATTTTTCCACATCCTGCCGAAAAAGAAGAAGATTTCGATTTTGAAATCACCAATGAAGAAATTTTAGCCATCGAAAAGAAAAAAATAAAGTCGGCCATTACGACCGATTTTATCCTTTCTGTAGAAATTGTCATCATTGCGATGAGCACAGTGGTAGGCCAACCTTTAGTGAATCAAGTAGCTGTGGTATCATTAATTGCCTTGATCGCAACGGTGGGAGTCTATGGAATTGTGGCTTTGGTAGTCCGAATGGATGAGTTTGGATTTAAATTAATAGCCCTCAATGATCGTGAGGATAGCGTCTCAGACAAGGTAGGCTGGATGTTGGTTAATGCCTTGCCTCATTTTGTTCGAGGGATTGGCTTTATTGGGACTTTAGCTTTGTTATTGGTTTCAGGTGGTATTTTTTCGCATAACCTTCCTTTTTTTCACCATCTTTTGCCTACTTGGCCAGATATAGTCAAAGAATTTCTTTTTGGATTGGCAGTAGGATTTGTGGTAGTAATCCCCGTGATACTTTTTCAGAAGGCTCAAAAAAAATCAAGGTAAGATTTAATTTGAAAGCCGAGGATTATACCTATTTTCAAAGCATCTAAATCTGTTTATATGAAGGTTTTACTCCAACAATTTTTCAGTTTTTTACTTCTTTCCCTTCTTCTTCCCCAGTGGGGGTTTGGACAATTAGGGGAGTCCTACCTGCGCTTTGAAGGGGGAAAAGGTCTAGGTGAAGGCAAGCACATTGTACTGGTAGCTGGTGACGACGAATACAGATCGGAAGAATCCATGCCCATGTTAGCCAAGATTTTATCCTCTCATCATGGGTTTAAAACTACAGTGCTATTCCCCATTGATCCCAATACCGGGGACGTGGTGCCCAACTATCAAAATAACATTCCAGGGCTGGAGCAACTTGCTTCAGCAGATTTAGTAATTGTGTTGATTCGATTCCGGGAGTTGCCTGATGCCCAGGCAAAGTACTTAGAGGACTATCTTTTGGCTGGTAAGCCCATTATTGGCTTGCGAACATCCACACATGGCTTTGCCTATCAAAAAAATAAGGATTCCAAATTTGCCAAGTGGGATTGGACGAGTAAAATACCGGGATGGGAGCAAGGATTTGGGAAGCGTATCTTTGGCGAAACTTGGATCAATCACCACGGTGTTCATGGCAAAGAAGGAACTAGAGGGTTGGTCGATGGGGTAAAGCAAAGCGCCAATCATCCTGTTCTTCGCGGTGTTAAAGATATTTGGGGTCCTTCAGATGTGTATGGCATCAAAAATTTACCAGCCGATGCAGAGGTTTTGGTGTTTGGGCAATCTACAGCAGGAATGAATGACCAAGCCCCGCTCATCTGGGAAAAGTCAGTGATGCCGATTGCTTGGACCAAGCCTTATCAGCTTGAAGGAGGAAAGCAAGGAATGGCTTTTGCCTCAACTATGGGGGCTTCCTTAGACTTTCAAAGTGCTGATTTGAGAAGACTAGTCATTAATGCTTCTTTTTGGTTGTTGGGCATGGGTGATGTGATTACTCCGGATTTGAATGTAGAATATGTAGGCCCCTTTCAGCCTACTCCCTTTGGATTTGACACCTTCCGCAAGGGCATGCGTGTACAGGATTTTAAGTAGGTAGTTGTATCGAGTAGGAAGTTTCAAGATGAATTAGATGAGTTATTTTCATCCTAATAAAATCCCTACTTTGTTCAATCAATTAGAATATTTTCCTTTTACATTACTCCATTTCCCATGACTAAAATAGGTTTCAACGTACTCGCCTGGTCGGCTGAAATTTCACCAAAGCTTTTTCCGATTTTGGATCGTCTGAAAACAATTGGCTATCACGGAGCTGAGTTTTTTATTGGAGATACAGATGCTTCTTCATGTCGCCTAGTGGGAGATTATTGCAAAAAAATAGGATTGGAAGTGACAGCAGTCACTGTGATGAGTGCAGCAGATAACCCCATTTCTCCCGATCCGTTAGTTCGGCAAAAAGCGAAGGAAAAACTCTGCTGGGTAATCGATCGGGCTGCAGATTTGGGTGCACAGGTGCTGTGTGGACCTTTTCATTCTGCATTTGCCACCTTTGCTGCACGAGCACCTTTGCCAGAGGAATACGAATGGTCGGCGGAGGTACTACGTGAGGCAGGAGCCTACGCTCAAGGCTTGGGCATATTACTTACTCCCGAGGCGCTTAATCGATTTGAATGCTACTTAGTCAATACCATGGGGCAGCTCAATTACCTGCTTGCACAGGTCAATCATCCCAATGTTCAGGGCATGTTTGATACCCATCATGCAAATATGGAAGAGAAAAAACTTGGGCTTGCAATCGAACAGATTGCACCGCGATTGCGACATGTGCATATCTCAGAAAATGATCGAGGTACACCAGGCTCTGGGCATGTGGACTTTGACGAGACCTTCGCCACATTAAAGAAAGTGGGCTTTTCGGGCTGGCTGACTATAGAAGGTTTTTCGCGGAATGACCCAGACTTTGCCAATGCAATTGGGGTTTGGCGCGAGTTTTCTGACCCTTGGGAAATGGCTGAGCAGGGCTACCAGCTCATCAGTCAGATGTGTTTCAAACACGGATTGTAGCAAATTTTAGGATGGCTTAGGGATTTACTTTTTGGGGATATACCAGCTGTTGTTGGCTAGGTCTACGCCACCCATGAGTTCTTCCTGAACCACGCGATCAATGATCCACAATCCTTTTTGGGCCATGGATTCAAAGGTGTCAATACCCTCATTGGGGAAGCCCACTCGTGTACGGTGAATGTGAAATTTGTCAGAAAATTTCCGCCCAAAGGCTTTTTCTACACCCTCTTTCCCAAGGATAAAGCCAAGTAATCCTCCCCAGGTGGCAGTGGGATTGTCGGAATCCCATCCCGCCAAAGCGCCTATTTTGATGGTTTCCTTGAGGTCCCCTTCTCCGTAGAATAAACTCACAAGGCTTGCAGCAAAGTTGATGCCGGCCGCATAGCAACCGTTGCAATAGAGGTTTTTACTCGTCATCGTATAGCCGTCAAGTTGGTCGACTTGGTAGCGTTGGTAAATCGAGTCACGTGCTTGTTCCCATGGAATTTTGGAAGTATATAAGCTCTTCACATAGTGATACATAGCTGCAGGGTAGGAGGTCTTGGGGAATTCTGCTGCGGCCTGGTCGGCGAATTTGAACAGTTGCGGTTTGATGGGTAAGGTGGTATCTAGTGTGGCAGAAAGTGAAAACAACCGAACATAAAAGGCAGAAATCCACTCACTTTCTTCACGAGCGGTCGTTTGAATAGGGAGTGTAGCCATTCTTACCGCCATATCTGGCCTTCCGGGGGAGTAGAGGCCAAAGATCTCCGTCGTGAGTTGGGCATCAATCATCTCGAATTCTGGATTGTTTTTTGGGTCAGCAGTGGCTGGAGGAACAAATCCTTCCTTCATTAGGTCCAAGGCTTTTTGATTAGATACCCAGAGGTAGTTTTCTTCCTCTAATTTAATGTGCTTTATCCATCCGTCACGAATTTGCTCTCCAGTTAGCATCGAAGTTTGGTTTTGAAGGAGTAGTTCTTGGTACATGTATTCGATATCCGTGTCGTCATCTGCCCCCCAAAGGCTGTCTTCATCGACAAAGATAAAATCGATGGTTGAAGAGATGGCACTTGGAGTATTTCCGGACCAAATATTAGGCTGGTCGGCCTTGCCCCAATTGGCACGTGTATAAAAAGGACCCGTTTTGATGTCGCCAATAGTTCCAATTTTATCCATTTCAGTCACCAGTCCTGTCCAGTTGGCAATACAGGTTGCCAACCAAAATCCTTCTAGCTTTTCAGCATAGGCCGCCCGATCTATGGTTAGGTCTGTTGCCTTGGGGCTATATGCTGAGTAGTTTAAGCTTGGATTTTTGTCTGTGATCTGCTGTGCTTGAATCCATGTCAAATTCAGGATAAAAAGTAGACTTGCGAAAATGGATCGGGTTAAGGTCATGGGTTGGGTAATGTTTAGAAACTTGAAATTTTAAACTAATTCAGATCGGAAAGGGGCAGAAGCTTGTGCACCCATTCGTGTTACGGAAATCGATGCCGCTTTGGTGGCCAGGGTAATGGCATCTTTCCAATTCATTCCCTCAGCAAGGCCTAGAGCTAGGCTTCCATTAAATACATCTCCCGCAGCTGTGGTATCTACTGCGTTTACCTTCTTTGCAGGTATCTGGTATTCTTGAGTTGAATTTTGAAAGTAAGTTCCCTTCTCTCCAAGAGTTAGGAGTACTTGTTTTACTCCCTTACTACGAAACCAATGGGCGATTTTTGGATAGTCCGAATCGGAATCACAGGGCATTCCTGTAAGTAGGGAGGCCTCTGTTTCGTTGGGCGTAATTAAAAAAAGCTGTTCGTAGATAGATTCAGGAAGTTTTTGAGCAGGAGCAGGATTTAAAATTAGATTTATATTTTCCTTCTGGGCGTAGCTTGCAAGGAAGGAAATGGTATCGATGGGAATTTCAAGCTGGCAAAGTATAAAGTCATGGCTGGGAATGCCCTGTAGGGCTGCTTGAATATCAGATGGACTTAGCGTGGCGTTTGCACCTGGGGCAACCACAATGGTATTTTCTCCTTGCTCATTGACAGTAATGAGTGCTATTCCTGAGGCCTTTTCTTTATCTTCAAGTACCAAGTGGGTTGAAATACCTTCCTTTTCTAGGCCTTCTCGGGTTTGTTTTCCAAAAAGGTCTTTCCCTACCTTACTAATGAAGGTGACCTCCGCTCCCATTCTAGCAGCAGCCACAGCCTGGTTGGCACCTTTTCCTCCTTGAAAAAGAAAAAAATCGCCTCCGACCAAGGTTTCGCCTGGTTTGGGGAAACGTTCGGTTTTTACGACTAGATCGGTGTTTGAACTACCAACTACAACTACATGTGCCATGATGAAAGCAAGGGGGATTAGACTAGTTTGGAATAAACGATTAATCCTATTCCCAATAAAAATAAGATAAACATCATTTTTAATAAGATATGTTTGGAGGCGGGTAAGGCCTTGAATTCTTTCCATACATACACTCCCCAAAAAGCAGCTACCATAGTGGCTCCCTGACCCAATCCATAAGAAATTGCTGGGCCTGCCATATCCGAGGCAATAATACTGAAAGCCATTCCTATACACCAAATTATCCCGCCTAAAATCCCTGTTAAATGGGTTTTAAAGCTCCCTTTAAAGTAATCTGAATAGCTTACCGGTGTTCCAACAAATGGTCGTCGCATTAGCAAGGTGTTGAACAGGAAGTTGCTTCCAAAAATACCCAAAGCGAAAAGCACTACCGCCGAATAAGGACTTAACTTACCTGGAAGCGGTTGGGTGAAATCTAAAAACATAGCATCAGCCACATATTTGTAAAAAAAACCCATTAGGATGCCCGCTACCATAGACAAAATCAATCCTTTAGTTGGGCTTTTGGTTTGGTCTTTAGGAAGGCTGCGGTAGGCATTTGCATTGAGTAAAATGGCAAGGATGACTAGGGCCACACCCCCAAACAAAAGTCCTACATCTCCAATAGGATTTTGAGCGTAATTTACTGCTACTCCAATGACTAAGGCTAGCCCAATACCCACGGGAAAGGCTACTGCCATTCCTGAGATAGAAATCGCTGCCCCTAGTAAAATATTGGCGGCATTGAATACAATCCCCCCAAAAAATGCGGAGCTTAATGAGCTGAAATCTGCTTGTTGAAGGTCAGCTATAAAACTTCTCCCTTGCTCTCCAGAACTGCCTAAAGTGAATGCAAAAATTAGAGAAAGAATCACTATTCCAATTACATAATCCCAGTAAAAGAGTTCAAAACGCCAACTCGAGGAAGCCAGCTTTTGAGTGTTGGCCCAAGATCCCCAGCAAATCATGGTGATGGCGCTAAATAAAACTGCGGTGGTGTACGTTTCAATGATAAACATAGGTGGGAAAGGGCTCAGAATAAAGGATCTGGTGGTAGTGCAAATCCGAAGGAGGTTTAGATAGGTAAGTAAGTAAGGTATTTTTCTAAAAGGATGTCCTGCTATTGGGGGATATTCGACTACTTAAAAGAAATAATCTAATTGAATTTAACGAATACAATTAGGAAAATAAAATGACATGCTTAGAAAGCACCTTCCTTTATTTAGGATTAAAATTGAAGGTATTGAGTTGAACAAGTATAACGCTCAAGGATTGCAAATCAGGCAATACTGGGGATCTTCTATTTTTTTTCCGTGTGGGAAAAAGATTTTTTCTTCCTTTCCGCAGTGGCTACATATTAGCAGGTGGGCCAAAGCAGCGTTACTTGGAGTGCCACAGAGGCTGCATGGAAGTCCTGGTTCCGTGGCTATGACAGCAAAACCAGGACGTTGGCAGGAGGGGCAGCAGGAATTTAGTTTTTCAAGAAGGAGTTGTGCTGTTTCTTGAATGACCACCATTCTGCTGGGGTTAAACATGGCCCGCATGTCTGTTTCAATATATCCAGATCCTTGGGTATCTAGAAGCATTGTCCCTGCTTTTCTAAGTTCGCCAAGATTTGTGATGCCTTTCAGTAGTCCCTCGAGACTATCTTTTGATGCGCGTAGAATGAGGCCATGGCTTGGAAAACCTACTTTGCCTGCAAAGGTCTCCAGTTCTTTCCAACTCGAAAATTCTTGCCCTGCAAAATTAGTGGCAGTACTGAGGTGGCGGGAATGAATTTCAAGTTGGTGCTTGCGGTCAATCAACAGGAGCCATTCCTCGTTTGCAGGTAAAAAAAATGCGGAAGGATGTGGGCCAAAGGAGCCTTCGCTAGCAATTGCCAGATCAACTCCGGTAAGCTCCATTGCCAATTCACATTTTTTCCGAGCTGTGGTCAATGGATCTGCAATTCGTGCTATCTCCCCAGAAAAGGTGCCCAACAAGTCTGTATTTAGTCCGTCGGCAACAACAACCTTTACTTTCAAGCTCGCTTCAAAGAGGGGTTGAATTACCTGCTCCTTTTGGTGCATGCTGGCGATGACTAAGGTTCTACCTTCGAAAAATCCAGCCATGCGGGTTTATTTGGATTGAACTTCCAGGGCTTTTCCATTGACTCCCTCATGAAATACGCCATTCTCGTAGGCCAAGTGTCCATTGACCCAGGTGCTTAGTACATTGCTGTGGAAGGTCGTGCCTTCCAAAGGAGACCAACCGCATTTGTAGAGGATATTTTCCTTGCTTACCGTCCACTCACTATTGAGATCCACCAAGGTCAAGTCAGCAAAATAGCCTTCTCGGATGTAGCCGCGCTCTTTAATGCGGTAAAGTATGGCGGGATTGTGGCACATTTTCTCCACGATTTTTTCCAAACTGATTTTGCCTTGCGCGTAAAATTCAAGGAGGCAGTTAAGCGAATGCTGGACCAGCGGAGCGCCCGACATGGACTGGAAGTAGGGCTTTTGCTTTTCTTCCAAGGTATGTGGCGCATGGTCGGTAGTGATCAAATCAATTCTGTCATCCAGTAGCGCAGCAAGTAGTCCCTCCTTATCTTTTTGGGTTTTGATGGCAGGGTTCCACTTGATCAGGGTGCCAAGTCGCTCGTAATCCTGGTCGGTAAACCAGAGATGGTGCACCGAAACCTCAGTGGTGATCTTTTTCTCTTCCAGTGGTATATCATTTCGGAAAAGAGACGTTTCCTTGGCTGTGCTGAGGTGGAGGATATGCAGGTGGGCGCCATGCTTTTCAGCAAGGCCTATGGCTCGTTCGGTAGCCTCAAAACAGGCTTGTTCGCTTCGTATCAAGGGGTGACATGCAATGGGTACATTTTCTCCGTATTTTTTGCGGTAGAGTTCCTCATTTTTCTCGATGATCTCTTCTTTTTCGGAGTGGATGGCGATGAGGCCTTTGTGCGCAGCAAAAAGTTTTTCCAACATGGCGGGTTGGTCCGCGAGGATATTTCCTTTTCCCGTAAAGTAAAGCCCATCGTCCGTGATTGCTAGGTGCTTGGAGGTGTCCCATTGGATCACCTCATCTAGGTTATCCGCTGTAATGCCGAGCAAGAAGCCAAAGTTGGCCAGCGATTTGGTGGAGGCTAACTTGTATTTGTCGGCCCAGAGTTCCAAAGTCAACGTATTGGGCCGGGTGTTGGGCATCTCGATAAATGAAGTGACCCCGCCGGCGATAGCCGCCTTACTTTCGCTAGTTAGGTCTGCTTTGTGTGTCAGCCCTGGATCCCGAAAGTGCACCTGTCCGTCGATTACTCCAGGAAATAAGTACTTGCCACGACCGTCCACAATTAGGTACTGGTCTTGGGTTGGAATTTGCCCGATTTTTTGGATACGTTCTCCTTGGATTAGGACGTCGGCAACTTGAATTTTGCCTTCGTTAACTAAGGAAACTTGTTGGATAAGGGTAGATTGAGACATGGTAGAGTTGGGCTAACGAGCGTACCACAAAGAACGTATGTAAATCCTAAGATTACAAAGTTCTTGGACTTGAGGAGTTGTTTGAAGTAGGAAAATTAAAAATTTACTAGAGGGTTAAAGTATCTAATTTTGGTGGCGAGTCTAAATTCTTCTATTTATTTCCTAGTTTAATTCGCTCAATGGTTCTACTATGAATACTCACAAAAAATCAATTCTTCGAGGTCTTATTTTTCAACTCATCCTTTTTCTTGGTTCTGTAGGGATGGTATTTAGTCAAAATACTAGGTCTCAACAGGGAAATGGTCCAAGAACAATTGTAACCACCGATGGAGAAATCGATGACGTAGATTCCTTTATTCGGATGCTGCTTTACGCAAACGAATTTAGAATTGAGGGCTTGATCTATTCCTCAAGCATGTGGCATTACAAAGGAGATGAAAAAGGCACCCTTTTCACCTCAGAGATGGAGATGACACGCAACATGTATGGCGCAAAAACCTCTCTAAGATGGCCTGGTGTAACGTGGATGAATCCTTTGCTTGATGCTTACGAGCAAGTTTATCCCAAATTGACTCAACATGCTGCTGGGTACCCAACTGCTGCTTACCTCAGATCGGTGGTACAAGTAGGAAACATTGATTTTGAAGGAGATATGCGTTTGGATACAGAAGGCTCAAACTTTATAAAGGAGAAGCTTTTGGATGACAATTTAGAGCCACTTTACCTACAAGTCTGGGGAGGAACTAACACGATTGCTAGGGCGCTTCAGTCCATTGAAGATGAATATAAGGGTAGCCAAAATTGGGAATCGATCTACAAAAAGGTAACGAATAAAGCAATTTTATATACCATCCTTGACCAGGATGCTACTTATCGAAAATATATTGCCCCAAATTGGCCAGATTTAAAAGTTTATTACAATTCTAATCAATTCTGGTGCTTAGCCTATGCTTGGAAAAGGGCAGTTCCACCAAACCAGCACTATTTATTAGAAGGGAAATTTATGTCCGAAGAAATAATACAAAACCATGGCCCGCTTCTGAGTCAATACTATAGCTATGGGGATGGTCAAGCGCAACCAGGGGACGATGAACATATTCATGGTGATCCAAATAAACTACAAGGCACACAATGGGGCAGTTTTGAGAAATACGATTTTATTTCAGAGGGAGATTCTCCAGCATTCTTACATTTGATTGATGTGGGTTTAAATAATCTTAACCAACCTCATTGGGGAGGCTGGGGAGGGCGATTACTGCAATCTGTGGAACAACCCAATCGCTGGGAAGATGGTCAAAAGGTCCAAGATTTTAACCCCTTTAAAAAGAGTATGGATTCCACCTATCCTCAAATTCGATGGATAGAGGCCCTTCAACATGATTTTGCTGGCCGAGCTGATTGGTGCGTGCAGGACTATGATGATGCCAACCATCCTCCCAAGGTAGAAGCAAAAGGGGCTCTTCGAAAACAGGCAAAACCTGGTGAAAAAGTTATATTTGAAGTAGCTGTAAGCGATCCAGATGGAGACCAGTTGACTACGCTTTTTTGGGTGTATACGGAAGTAGGTAACTATACAGAAAGCCCTGCATTGGTACAAAAAGGAACTCGTTTAGAAATAACTTTGGATCCAAAAATAACAGGCACCCTCCATGTCATCGCTGAAGTAAAAGACCATGGTGCACATCCTATGACACGGTACCAAAGATTTGTCCTGGATGTAAATTAATCAGGAGTAAATATTTGCCAATTAGTTCAATCCATCATTCCTTTTCCAGCAAAAATCTTGGGCAGGTATTTTTCAATTCGATTAAGACGGGTAGCGGATTGCTTTGCTTCTGAGAAGTGGATCACATAGCCTCGTTGTCTGCCAGGAGTCAATGCAAAAAATGCAGCTTCCAGACCCGAATGTTCTGCAAATTTTTGATGGAGTTCTTCGGGCAATACCGGTAGAGTAGGCTTGGCACTGGCTTTTTTACCTGAACGTTCCACTTCTATGGCTTGGAGGAGGTATTCTTTGATTTTGCCTTCAATTTCCTCAGCTTGGGTTAGCTGGGTGAACCGAATAAAGCGTCCTACTTGGGAATTAGGTCCAGGGCGTTCCAAAAGCTGATAAGGGTCCTCAAGTAGTCCTCCTTTGAGAAAACTCAACACACAGGATTGGTTAAATACCCCTAAAATCACCACATTTTTGCCATCAAGGGTATAGGTAGGCATACCCCATTTCCGTTCTTCTTGGAGTTCGGTTTCTAAGAGGAGTTGGCGAAGAAACTCAAGTATATCCGTCCAGCGATGTACTTTACATTCCGGAGTGGCTCCCTTTGGACAGCGCATGCAGCCTTCGAGGAGAAATTGATCGATGAGGGGATTGGGTAAGGACATAAGCTAAAGAGTTTCCTTTTTGTTACGAATTAACAGACTCCCTAAGTTTTTTTGAAATAAAAACCGGTTTTTTTGAAACCAAATAGAAATCACACAAGCATAGATGGATTATTTGGTAGCTACTAGAGATTAATACCAATCAATTCATTGGTCTTAATTCTTTTTTTTGCATCACCCATGGTAGTTTTTTTAAATCTATTCCCAGTGGTTTTTCTTTTTGAAAGAATTTTTAAGCGCTACTTTGGTAAGTTCTATTTTTGTTGCTGGTAATTGATAAGGCCTTTTTTTTGATGAAATGTATTTCAAAACAAGTCAAAATTCATATTTTAAATTTTGAAAACCCATCCTTCCTTTTTTCTAATGAAAACCATCTCTACACTTCTTTTCTGTTGTTTGCTCTCATTCAATATCCCCTCAAAGGCACAAGAGTCCAGCACCCAACGCCTGACACAATTGATGCAAGACTTTCCTGTAATGGGACTGTCTGTGGCGGTAGTCAAAGAGGGAAAGGTGGTGCACACCCAAGCTTTGGGTTGGAAGGAAGAGGGTACGGAGTCTTTGGAGACTACAGATCTCTTTCGAATCGCTTCCATTTCCAAATCTTTTACGGTAACTGCTCTATTGCAGCTTGTAGAAAAGGGTCTTATTTCCCTAGACGATGATGTGAGCAACCTTATTGGCTTTCAGATTCGCAATCCCAGATTTCCAGATACCATGATTACCCTGCGCATGCTGCTTTCCCATACCTCCAGCATCAACGATCAGCAGGGCTACTTTACCTTGGACGCCATTCATCCCGAGAAGAATGCTACTTGGCAAGAAGCCTACAACGCCTATGCCCCAGGTGATGGCTACGAATACTGCAACTTGAACTTCAACCTCGCAGGGGCGATATTGGAGAAGTATTCAGGAGTGCGCTTTGATGCCTATATCCAAGAAAATATTCTTAAGCCATTAGGTCTGTATGGAGGGTATGATGTAGATCAGTTGGATAAAAGCCGCTTGGCTACACTCTATGCCTATCAGCGGGATTCGGCCAAGTTTATCCCGTCCCCTGCAGCCTATGTTTCTAAAAGCGAGGAACTCAAAACCTATATTCCAGGCTATAGTACTCCGATTTTTTCCCCAACAGGAGGTATGAAAATCTCAGCACCAGATCTAGCCAAGTACCTCTTAGTTCACATGAACTATGGGAAGGTTGGAAAGGTCCGATTGATTTCTTCAGCTCATTCCAAAGAAATGCAAACTCCGCTTTCTTCGGACGAAAACTACGGTTTGGCTCTCTGGAAAACGGACGTGTTGATCCCAGGAGTAGAATTGGTAGGACATACCGGATCGGCTTATGGGCTGTATAGTGCGCTATTTTTTAATCCAGAAGAAAAATATGGATTTGTAGTGATCAGTAATGGTTGTGATCCTTCCGTAGAAGAGGGATATATTAGAGTAATCCGCCGTACTATCCAGATTTTACATGAGGAGTGGATCCTAAAGCCCTAGGCCATCTTATTTTCTTGAAGCACTTGGGTGACGAGATTTAATTTCATGAATAAGGTGCTCCAACCCATTGAGTCGAATTTCATAGAGGGTATTCAAACACATGCCCAAATGGCCGGCGGGAAATCCTTTTTTATGCATCCAAACAAGGTAGTTTTCAGGGATATTGCAGAGAAGATGCCCCTTGTACTTTCCAAAAGGCATGGTATGCGTGACGATATCGATTAGGATTTGGGGATTCATAGGGATAATAATACCCTTTTTCAGTTCGGAAAACTAGCGTCGCGTAGGTTGATGCCTTGCAAATACTTGGGTAATTAGACAAGACTACCTAGGTTTACGCCATGGAAATAGGAATAGATAGCTTTGCAGCTTTTGTGACAGATGCCGAGGGCAATCCCATAGGAACTGCCCAAGATGCCTTGCGTGAATTATTGGATCGAATTCAGCTTGCCGATGAAAAGGGACTGGATGTATTTGCCATCGGAGAACACCATCGTAAAGAATTTTTAGATTCCGCTACCTCGGTGATTTTGGCAGCTGCAGCATCTCGGACCAATCGAATTCGCTTGAGTAGTGCCGTGACGGTGCTGAGTGCGGCAGATCCGGTTCGTGTATTCCAACAATTTGCTACCTTGGATTTACTCTCCCAAGGGCGTGCTGAACTGGTTGTAGGCAGGGGCTCATTTTCAGAAGCATTTCCACTTTTTGGGTTGAACTTCCAGGATTACGATGCCTTGTTTGCAGAAAAGTTAGACTTGCTTTTGCAGCTGAATGAACAAGAGGTAATCACCTGGAGGGGGAGATTTCGACCTGCCTTGCAAGAGCAAGCCATCTACCCTCGACCCCTGCAAGAAAAGCTTCCTATCTGGTTGGGCGTAGGAGGGACGCCAGCCTCCTTTGTGCGGGCAGGTTCTTTGGGATTGCCCCTGATGGTGGCAGTGATTGGAGGAGAGACGCACCGCTTCCGGCCCTTAATTGATTTGTATAGAGAGGCAGGAGACAAGGCTGGCTTTGCCCAAGAAGAGCTAAAGGTTGGCTTGCATTC
>JAURGC010000100.1 GCA_030833985.1 Algoriphagus sp.
AACCGACCTGTTTGGCCCCAAGGGATTCCTTGGCCAAACACTCCTGTTACCCCTCCTATTGATTTGGATTGGGACCTATGGCTTGGAACTGCTCCTTATAGAGATTACGTCGGCAATTTAGTGCCGTTTAATTGGAGAGGCTGGTGGGATTACGGAACAGGTGCATTAGGAGATATGGCCTGTCACATCATGGAGCCCCCATTTCGGGTCTTAGGATTGGGATATCCAAAATCTGCAGAATGTTCGGTAGGGTCTGTGTATGTTGGCGAATTCCAACGGGGGCATTTTCCCGAAAGTTGCCCACCTTCTTCCCACATTACCCTTCGATTTGACCGCCCTGGTAAAGAAGATCTTGAATTTCATTGGATGGATGGAGGAATACAACCTACACGACCAGAGGAATTGGGAGCCAACGAGCAAATGGGAGACGGAGGAAATGGAGTCATTATTGAGGGAACAAAAGGAAAAATGATGTGTTCCACCTATGGTGCGAATCCCCTCCTTTTACCTACTTCAAAAACTAAAGACATCCAGGTGAAAGAATCTCTCTATCGAGTTCCTGGAGGTGATCGAGGGCACTACGACAATTGGGTAAATGCTTGTATTGCAGGTTTCGGTTCCACTGAATTTAAGCAGCTCAGCTCACCTTTTTCTATTGCTGGACCACTAACAGAATCCGTATTGATGGGTAATCTTGCCATCCGTAGCTACGATTTACAAGTTCCTGGAAAGGGAAATGCAAATCAGGTGGAATACCCTGGCCGTGGAATCAAATTGCTTTGGGATGGACCGAATATGAAAATCACAAATTTTGAGCCTGCAAATCAGTTTGTATCAAGAACCTATAGACCCGGGTATACCCTGTAACTAACTTAAAACCAATTTGTAACGATTAAATAAAGTTAGTTAAGTTAGGTGTAAATCAAAAAAGCAAGCCTTGAAAAAAGCTTGCTTTTTTGATTTACTAAGGACTGATTACTGATCCAATACAATTGCAAAAATCAACGGAGCTACTATAGTAGCATCGGATTCTACAATGAACTTGGGAGTATTCATTCCCAATTTACCCCAGGTAATCTTTTCGTTTGGTACAGCTCCAGAATAAGAGCCATAGGAAGTTGTAGAATCAGAAATCTGGCAGAAATATCCCCAAAGGGGTACGTTGGTTCGTTGTAAATCTTGGTGTAGCATTGGCACAACACAAATCGGAAAGTCGCCTGCAATCCCCCCCCCAATTTGAAAGAAACCAACAGTACTTTCTTCGGAAGCATTGACGGTGTACCATTGGGCTAAAAACATCATGTATTCGATACCTGTTCGAACCGTATGGACGTTTTTTACATCACCAGAAATGACGTGACCTGCAAACATGTTACCTAAAGTGGAATCTTCCCATCCTGGAACAATGATTGGAAGGTTTTTCTTGGCTGCTTCCAATAACCAACTGTTTTTTGGATCAATCTGAAATGAAGCGTCCAACTTGCCTGACAGCAATATTTTGTAAAAAAATTCATGTGGAAAATAGGATTCACCACTTTGATCAGCCTTTACCCATTCCTCGAGAATTACATTTTCAATTCTTCGCATTGCTTCCATTTCTGGGATACAGGTATCTGTCACCCGATTCATGTGACGCTCTAGTAAACCTTGCTCCTGCTCAGGAGTGAGTTCTCTGTAATTTGGCACACGTTCGTAGTAGTCATGAGCCACTAGATTAAACACATCTTCCTCCAAATTGGCACCTGTACAGGAAATAATTTGAATTTTATCTTGCCGAATCATTTCCGCCAAAGAAATTCCCATTTCGGCAGTTGACATCGCACCGGCAAGAGTAACCATCATTTTCCCGCCTTCATTCAGGTGCGTTTTGTACCCTTCTGCTGCATCAATTAATGCCGCTGCATTGAAGTGTCGGTAATTGTGTTTTAAAAACTCAGTAATTTTCATTTGAATCAATTTTTCTAATGCAACGCAAAATTACCCTTTTTTACCCACAAAAAAACCCAGAGAATGTCTGGGTTTTTAAAAATAAGTTGTTTTGACTTCTATTTTTTAGCAGTAGAGTCTGCAGCTGTGGCTTTCGTGTCTGCTGCTCCTGGATTTGCATTGTATTTCTTGTTCAACCCTGTCACTACCGAGTTAGTTACATCAATAGCATCTGTTCCATACCAAATAGCTCCTCCCCGCGTGTAACTAAGTATAAGATCAATGCCATTTTCCTTCGCATATTCTGTCATATACTCTTGAACTTGCTCATAAACCTCATTCAATAGGTTGGATTCGTCTCCTGACAATTCTTGCATCAAGTTATTTCTGTAGCTGAGTAAGTTTTGTTCTTTTTGCATCAATTCATCTTGCTTGGCACGAATCTGATTTTGGGTCATACTTCCTCCAGTTTGTTGAAACAACGCTACTTCTTGTTCAAAACCCTTGGCTCTAGCTTGTAAATCCAAATCCAATTTTTTTCCTTTTTCAGTAATTTCTTCAGACTTCTTTTTGAAAAAATCGTATTTGTTTATGACCGAATCAGTGTGCACATAGGCAATTTTAAGATCTACAGCAGCAGCCCCTTCCATGGAAGAAGAATCAGTGCCTGTCGATTCTGACTTATTTCCACAGGAAAAAGTCACTAGTGCTACAAGAGCAAGAACTACGAAATGGGTAATAGCTTTTTTCACTTGAATAATATTTGTGTTGATAGGTCGCAAATATAGATAAAGTATTCATTTTCTAAGAATCGGAGTTTTTTTTCATTCGTTAAATTCAGTTAAGTGCCTAAAAAAATAAAGATTGAGCTAAACGAAATACCTGCGCATGGCCTTCAATAATGTCTTTTATTCTTTTTGAATAGCCACCTCCCATACAGCACATGATGGGGATGCCCTGAGATTTGGCAGTACCAAGTACTAATTGATCTCGAGCTTGAACCCCATTTAATGTTAAGGAGAGCCGTCCCAATTGGTCTGAAGCCAACACATCCACTCCACTTTGATACAGGATAAAATCTGGTTGACCCTCTTCAAAAAGCATTTTCAAATTTCTATCAAGACAAGTCAGGTAAGTCCGGTCATCTGTACCATCAGCTAAACCAATATCTAAATCTGATCTTTCCTTTCGGTGAGGATAGTTCTTTTCACCATGCATGCTAAACGTAATCACCGAGGAATTCTCTTGAAAAAGTGCTGCAGTACCATTCCCTTGATGCACATCAAGATCAATAATTAGAATTTTCTTCGCTAATTTATTGAGTAACAAATAATTTGCAGTGATCGCCAAATCATTTAAAATGCAAAATCCTTCTCCTCGATTAAAAAATGCGTGATGGGTTCCGCCTGCTATATTCATTCCAATACCAAACTCTTTGGCATAACAAGCGGCTTGTACTGAACCTGCTGCTATGCATAGTTCTCGCTCAATGAGGGCTTTACTCAATGGAAAACCGATAGCACGAATTTCTGATTTTGATAATTCCAAGTTTTTGAGCCTCTCTAAATACAAAGACTCATGAGTCGTCAATACCCACTCTTCTGACAAGTCCTGAGGCATGAAAAAGTTAGCATCCGATACCGTACCCTCAAAAAGAAGTTGCTCAGGTAGCAAACTATACTTTTCCATTGGGAATCGATGCCCTTCAGGCAAAGGGTGTGCAAAAATTGGAGCCAGTGCAATTTTGAGCATAAAAAAAGCATTGGTTTTGCTACCAACACCCACGAATATTTAAAGCTATAATTTAATCTTCGTCATCAAAATCCTCATCTTCAGTCATAAATGAGTATAAGGTATCATCTAAAACCAAGGTGTCGTCGTTGAATTCTTGGATAAATTTGAAAATCACTTCTTCATTAATATGCTCTACATTTAAAGAAGCATCTAACCCAACGCCATAATCATGATTCGTATCTAGATCAATAAATTCTTGAACCTTTACAATTTCCTCCTCTTCCATTTCCATGATCAGCTCCGTAATAAACCAACCAATTTCTTCCTCTTCAGGAGTCAATGGCTTCATATTTCCATCCTCATCTTCTTCGTAATTGATGGCTTTAAAGTTTGGGAATTTCTTTGCGGCTTCGTGTTCGGCTAATTCATATACCTCACTCGCATGGTGCAACCTGAGTGTGTATAATGCAGTATCATAAATAACCTCTTTTCCTTCATACTTCCCAATGAAATAAAAATTTACAAATTCTTCTGAATTCTCTTCATCATGGATTATTTTGAAAGGTACTTGGGAATTCTTCAATTCAGACTTAAGCTGTGCAATAGTTTCAAGGTCAAATCCTGGGTTGGCAAATCTCATCGGTAATAGATTTAGAGAATACAAGTTTTAGTAAAGTCCTTAGACTAATATGGATGAATTCCACTTGTTAAAGAAATAATTGGGTAAAAATGTTTCCAAAAAAATTAGATCAAGGATTTGTGAATCAATTGCTCCTAAAAGAGGAGAGTGAGCAACTTGAATTTAAGCAACAAATTAGTTCTCAAGAAAAAATTGCAAAAACCCTTTCTGCCTTTGCCAATTCAAAAGGAGGAACTGTAGTAATTGGGGTTTCTGACCAACGAAAAATCATAGGTATTGATCCTGAGGAAGAGCGCTACATGGTAGCTGCTGCTAATGATAATTTTTGTGTTCCCAAGGTTTCATTGGAATTTCATGGTATCAAAATCAATCCAGAAAAGGATCAAGAAGAAGAAAAAATGGTTTTATTGGTTGAAGTTCACCCTACTATTGGCCCTCAAATTTTTGTAAAACAAAAAAATGGAAATTTAAAAGCATATTTTAGAATGGGTAACCAGAGTTTGAATGCCAATTCAACCTAACTTCCTTAGAGAAACTAGAATAGGTCTTTATTTCAAGAATCACAGCAACAAAAAAATTAGGTTTTAGAATAAAATTATTTCGTGTGCTACGTATGGAATCCCGACAATAATCCAGTTCACTTACAAAAAACCATTGGTGGAAATTTTCTTATTAATTGGCCCCTTACCCTATCTTTGTTTATCATTTAACTAATAGCCTAGTGATTATAATTATCTTCTTCCTTTTGCATTGGTATTTCTCACTTTTCTGCCAAAGCTTTTTTTTACATCGATACGCAGCCCATCAGATGTTCGTGATGAACAAATACTGGGAAAAATTTTTTTATTTCTTTACGTGGATGTGGCAAGGAAGCTCTTACCTCTCTCCTCGAGCTTATGCCATTTTGCACCGCATGCACCATGCCTATTCCGATACTCCACAAGATCCGCATAGCCCGCATCACACTGAAAATTTGTTTTCCATGATGTGGAAAACAAAAAATATTTACAACGATTATTTCAGTTTTAAACTTAAGCCTGAAGACCGTTTTTCAAAGGATATTCCAGATTGGAATTCATTCGATCGTTTTGCCGACAACATGACCGTTCGCCTAGCTTGGGGACTCTTATACGTTGCCATTTATGTGGCTTGTATTTCCTATTTTGATTTTGCCGGTACGCATTGGTGGATGTATTTTCTACTCCCTATCCATTTTTTGATGGGACCTGTCCATGGAGCCATAGTCAATTGGAGTGGACACAAGTACGGCTATGCCAACTTTGACAACAACGACCAATCCAAAAATTCATTGTTACTGGATGTATTGATGCTGGGAGAATTGTTTCAAAACAATCATCACAAGCTTCCAAATCGACCAAATTTTGCTGTGAAATGGTACGAGTTTGACCCAACCTACCCCATTGTCAAGCTTTTACATGCTACAGGAATCATCAAGCTAAGAACAGCCTAACCAGATTGGCTCCAAAAGAGGTGTTTCTGAAAAGAAGCACCTCTTTTGTTTTTCAGTCCAAATCCAATTCTCAAGTACCCCGTTCAATTTGACCGTATCACTAAGTGAGCTTCAGCTGAAGGAAAAGAACTATTCTTCTACATGGGAATTGTACCAATAATTTCCTTCCTACTTCCAAGCCTTTATATTTGTAGTCTCATACCCAACCCCCAACCATGAATTCATTTATTCAAGAACTGAGATGGAGAGGAATGCTCCAAGACATGACTCCAGATTTAGAAGAGCACCTTTCTAAAGGGATGGCCTCTGCCTACTTGGGTTTTGATCCCACCGCGGACTCTTTACATATCGGCCACTTGGTTGGAGTGATGACCCTATTGCATTTCCAACGTTCTGGTCATCAACCAGTAGCCCTCGTCGGAGGTGCTACAGGCATGATTGGAGACCCTTCTTTTAAGTCAGCAGAACGAAACCTATTGGATAAGCTCACCTTAGACCACAATGTAGCGTGTATTCAAAAACAACTTGCCAAATTCCTTGATTTTTCTGGTCAACAACCCAATAAAGCTTCTTTAGTCAACAATTACGATTGGATGTCTCAATTCACTTTTTTGGATTTTATTCGTGAAGTAGGAAAACACATCACTGTCAACTACATGATGTCCAAAGATTCGGTAAAAAGACGTCTAGAGGATGGAAATGGATTATCTTTCACTGAGTTTAGTTACCAATTAATCCAAGGGTATGATTTCTATTACCTTTGGAAAAATAAAAACTGCAGTATCCAACTAGGTGGATCTGACCAGTGGGGTAATATTGTCACTGGTACCGAGTTGATTCGCCGAATGGATGGAGGGAGTGCTTTTGCGCTCACAGTACCTTTGATCACCAAAGCTGACGGAACAAAGTTTGGAAAAACGGAAGGAGGCTCCGTTTGGCTTGATCCTGAAAAAACCTCCCCTTATGCCTTCTACCAATTTTGGTTAAATGTGTCCGATGAAGATGCGAGTAAGTACATTCGTATTTTCACGGTTCTAGATCAAGCGACTATTGAAAGGTTGGAAAAAGACCATGCCGAAGCACCTCACCAACGCGTTCTTCAAAAAGAGATTGCCAAAGAGGTGACTACTATGGTGCATAGCAAAGTGGAATACGAAATGGCATTAAAGGCCTCTGAAATTCTCTTTGGAAAATCTTCAACTGAAGATTTAGCTTCCTTAGACGAGCGCACTTTTTTAGCGGTATTCGATGGGGTTCCCCAAGTGCAATTAACGCAAGAAATTTATGCCACCATCGAAAATGTATTGGATTTGGTGAGTGAAAAAACAAATTATACTCTTTTTTCATCCAAAGGTGAGGCTAGAAAAATGATCCTTGGAGGTGGAGTAAGTATAAACAAAGAGAAAGTGGATGATCCTCAAGGTAAAATCAACTATACCTTGCTACAAGGAAAATATTTGCTTGTGCAGAAAGGGAAGAAAAATTATGCAATTGTAGCGGTTACCGCTTAATAGCAAAAATACAGACCACTCGAAAAATTGATTAAAAAATAACATTTGACCTGGAGTCAATTGTTATTTTTTTTGACTAAGATTTAATACTTTTGACCTCTATCAAATTTTTTAATTCTTAACATGGCAGGCGAAAAAAACAAAGAGAAACTTATCCTAGATGCTGCTGTAGCTTTATTTACAGCTCAAGGATTTGCAGCCACAAGAATGGAGGATGTGGCCAAATCAGCAGGAATCAGTAAAGGACTTACCTATTTTTATTACAAAAATAAGGAAGACCTTTTCATGGCACTTACCAAAAAAGCATTTGAACATCTCAAAGAAGAGTTTAGGGAGTCTCTTCGTGCCAAAGGAAAAAACGGTCTGGAAATGGTAACCGACTTGGTTCAACGGATTTGGAAATTTTCTAAAGAGCAGCCTGTTTATTATCAATCGATCCTACATTTTTTGGATTTGATGAAAAAGTATACTTCACCTGAATTAAAAAAACAAATCAATCCGTTAATCCTTGATTCCATCCATTTTCACAAATTGTTGGAATTGCAATTAGAACCTACCCGTTTGGGAATTCAAATGGTTTCCCAAGGAATAAAAGATGGAAGCATTCGTCCAGAATTACAAGCAGAAATAACTTTTTATACGATTTGGAGTATGACCCTTGGATTTGAAAAAATGGAAGGACCTATTTCTTTTGAAGGTAAGGAAACAAAAATTAGCCCCGAAGCTTGGCAGCGTGGGTTTCTCAAACTGTTGCAAGATATGCTTAAAGGAACAATACAAGCATCAAAGCCTCAAGTAATTCAAGCGAGTCTTTTCTAAAAAAATAAGGGGTTTCTACCCCTTATTTACCTGCTTTTCCACAAATCTTTCAATTGCTTGCCATTGACAAGCAATACAAATCGAACTGGATTAGGAATTAGTACAATTCGCATATCCACCTTACCCAATTGATCCGATTCAATTGGCACCCCCTGCTCCCCACTTACCTCATAAGTAATGCTCCCTTTTGCATCAGGAAGCATCTCTTGGTAAGTGTTAGCCAAATAAGCGGTAGGAAGTAGGACATCTGTATCAGATTTTAACTTGGTGTAAATCTTTTCCAATTCAGGAGCTAATACCTCCTCGTAATTCTCGTTAAAGTCATCTTCGAGGTCGTGTAATTGTTCCTCTAAATCGTCGTAATTTTCATCACTATATTCTAAAGCACTTAACTGTATTCGCTGCTGTACAATTTCAGTTAGTTCTTGATCAATTTTTTCCCAATTCATGGTAATGGTCTTAGTTATTCGGTTGCAAATATGGTGATAATCCTAAAAATAGCCGTTCAATACGACCAACTATTCGCTTACCAATAGGATTTTTCCATTTCTACCTGCTTGTTCATAGGCAGTTAATGCTGCTTTAAATTCTGATAGCGGGTAAGTAGCAGCCACATCCACTTTTGATTCCTCCTGCATCAAAAATTCAAATACCTGTTTGAATGCCTTCATGCGTTGTTCGGCAGAAAGCTCTTCTACCCAAGTGCTCAACCAAAAACCTTCAATACGTAGATTTTTAAAAATGAGCAGTCCACTGTTGATAGAAAGATTTTCCAAAGCAAGTGCTCCAAATACAAGCATACGCCCTTTTTGCTTCAAACAGGATAAAG
>JAURGC010000224.1 GCA_030833985.1 Algoriphagus sp.
CGTCCGGTACAAAAAGCGCCAAGTGGGGTTCAAAATCCAGCACATTGGCATGCATTGCTTCTTGGTCACGCATGGGGACATACGGGGGATTGGAAACAAGGACATCAAAAAGGGCAAGTTTGGGGATATCTCCCAATAGGTCTCCTTCCAAAAACTGGACCTGGGCTCCAAGATGTAGGGCATTTTGACGAGCAACTTCCAATGCCTGCACGGATACATCGAGTGCTACTACTTCCGGCTTAATGAGCTCCAATGCCAAGGTAGTAGGAATACATCCAGTTCCTGTTCCCAAATCCAGGACGCGCAGCCCAACCCTAGAATTTTCCTTGATGATCCGGTGAACCAGTTCCTCCGTTTCGTTTCTCGGTATGAGCGTATCTCGACTGACCGCAAAGCTACGCCCATAAAAAGGGGCTTCCCCAAGGATATATTGAATCGGCTCTCCTGTAAGGAGTCGTTGGAAGTCAGCAAGTACAGGGGTAGGAAGTGATGGATTAGGATAAACAAGCCCCAGATCGGCCCTTCGCAGCCCTAAATGCTTTTCAAACAACCAGAAAACCAGGTTTTCTGCCTCCGATTGGGAATAAGCAGTAAGCTGTGCCGATAAAGAGGCCAGCCAGTCAGCATAGGTAGGTGGGGATTGCATGTTGATGTCGCAAAAATAGGAAGTTGTTGGAATTAACCGGCATCCGTTTCCCTAGGATTATTGTACCTTTGCTCGAGAATTTTGATTTATGAAGTTACACAACAATACCATTCGCGGGGTACATCAGGCCTTGGAAGCAATTTTTGAAGAGGGGCAGTATGCGGATAAAGTCATTGAACGCACGCTAAAGTCCAACCCCAAGTGGGGAGCCAAGGACCGTTCCTTTATTGCAGAGACTACCTACGAGATGGTGCGCTGGTGGCGTTTGGTCAATTTTCTCAGTCCTTCCAAGGACCCTTGGGATCTCTTTGGGACCTACTGGCTGATGCAAGGCCAGGAACTACCTAATTGGGATGAATTCGCGCGCCTCCAGGCTGAAAAAATCAAATCTAAATACGAGTCCATCACCGATCCAGGACTATTGGAATCTATTCCAGGCTGGCTTCAAACCCTTGGTTCGAAGGAACTCGGGGAGAAATGGGATGCTGAAATTCATGCACTTAATGAAGAAGCAGAGGTAGTCCTTCGGGTCAACACCCTAAAAACTACCCGAGAGCGACTCAAAAATCTATTGCAAGCGGACGGAATCGCCACCTACCTGGTCAAAGGCTACCCCGATGCTTTAGTTTTGGAAACGCGTCAAAACGTTTTCCGACACCCCTCTTTTAAAGAAGGATTGTTTGAAGTGCAAGATGCTAGTTCACAGCTAGTCGCAGCAGCACTGCAGGTAGAGCCAGGCATGCGGGTCATTGACGCTTGTGCGGGTGCTGGAGGGAAATCCCTTCACCTAGCTGCGCTGATGGGCAACAAGGGCAAGGTGATTTCCATGGATGTGGAAGAGTGGAAGTTGCAGCAAGCCAAGCTGCGTGCCAGAAGAAATGGGGTCTCTATTTTTGAACCCAAGGTCATCGAAGGTTCCAAAACCATCAAGCGTCTCAAAGAATCTGCCGACCGGCTTTTGTTGGATGTGCCCTGCTCTGGCCTAGGGGTACTGCGGAGGAATCCTGATACCAAATGGAAACTATCACCCGAGTCCATCCAAAAAGTGCAAGCAACGCAGCAAGAAATTTTGCAAAGCTATCCATCCATGTTGAAAAAAGGAGGACAGTTGGTCTATGCTACTTGTAGTGTGCTTCCATCCGAAAATGAGGAACAGGTGAATAAGTTTTTGGAGAGTGAAGCCGGCAAAGACTTTGAATTAATTGAAGATCGCAAGGTGCTCGCCCAGGAAAGTGGATTTGATGGCTTTTATATTGCACGACTTTTGAAAAAGTAAAGAATTGTACAATAATATATTTTTGACTTTTCTATTAATCCAAGACAAATTCCATGTAACTTTGACGGGCAAATAGGGTTCCCTACCACCGATATTTGCCATGAATAAAAACTCCTCGAAGTTTCTGTACGAAGCACTCACCTACGACGACGTGCTTCTAGTACCAGGATATTCTGAAGTGCTCCCTCGAGAGACTTCCACAGCCACCTGGCTTACCAAAAAAATCCGATTAAACATCCCCTTAGTTTCTGCTGCAATGGATACGGTAACGGAAGCCGAATTGGCTATTGCCATTGCGCTAGAAGGAGGTTTGGGTTTTATCCACAAAAACATGTCCATCGAAAAGCAGGCGGCTCAAGTGC
>JAURGC010000206.1 GCA_030833985.1 Algoriphagus sp.
TATGAAAATACAATCAACTACAAGTCCGAATATTTGAGCGATGCCGAAGGAAATCGACTTCGCTTTGCGGTAGAAGATGGAAAGTACCTACTGAAAAATGGAGGTAATTACGATCCCAACACAATGAATATTCAGGACTTGGACGTCACTCAACTACTGCCAGATGAGTCCGGAGATTATTTCCGACAGTGGAGAGCACATATTCGAAATCCTGATGATATCTGGGAAGAAATTCTTGCCGTTACAAAGATCCCTGGGGTGACTAGCTCACCCAAGTTGCAGCCTATCGAAACCCGACTCGTCATGTTACAAACAGGCATGAGAGCTCCTATGGGAATAAAAGTATATGGTCCTGATCTTGAAACAATTGAATCATTTGGTTTAAAAGTAGAAAAGTACCTGAAGGAGGTTCCTTCCGTCAAGAAAGATGCAGTATTTGCAGACCGAATCGTGGGCAAACCCTACCTCGAGTTGGCCATTGACAGAGACAAAATCTCCCGATACGGCTTGAATGTGGTAGATGTCCAAGAGTTTATCGAGGCGGCTATTGGCGGCATGACACTGAGCACGACGGTAGAAGGTAGGGAACGCTTTCCTATTCGTGTGCGGTATGCACGAGAATTTCGTGACGATCCAGAGGCCATTGAAAATCTCCAAATTCCTACTCCCACAGGTAATTACATTCCCTTGAGTCAACTTGTCGAAATCCAATACCGACCAGGTCCAGACATGATCCGTGGAGAAAATAGTTTTCTGGTTGGATTTGTCCTATTGGACAAAAACGAAGGCTTCTCAGAAGTAACTGTTGTAGAAGATGCAAAAGCATACTTGGATGAGAAGATCGTATCTGGCGAACTTATTGTTCCTGAAGGCGTCCGCTTTGAATTTTCCGGTTCCTATGAAAATCAAATACGTGCTGAAAAGCGCCTAGGGTTAGTCGTTCCTCTCTGCCTAGTGCTCATCTTTTTACTGCTCTACTTCCAATTCAAGGCTGTTTCTACCACGCTATTTGTATTTACTGGTATTGCCATGACCTTTTCTGGAGGCTTCTTGATGCTGTGGCTTGCAGGCTTAGACGGCTTCTTAAATCTTGACATCTTGGGAACCAACCTGCGAGACTTATTCCAGATGAAAGCCTACAACTTAAGTGTGGCCGTTTGGGTAGGATTTATTGCCTTGTTCGGAATTGCCACTGACGATGGAGTGGTGGTAGCCTCCTACCTAGATCAAAACTTCGCTAAAAAGAAGCCAAGTACCGTAGAGGAAATCCGAGCTGCAGTACTTGAAGCTGGAAAAAGAAGGGTATTGCCCTGCATGATGACTACTGCCACTACCCTATTGGCCCTGATCCCCATCTTCACTTCCACAGGTAGAGGATCCGACATCATGGTCCCTATGGCCATTCCAGCCCTTGGAGGCATGTTATTGGAAATTACCACCGTATTTATTGTGCCCACCTTGTATTGCTGGTGGGAGGAAAGAAAATTGAATCAAAAAGGTATTGAAATACCGTTGGCCACTTCTCAGAAATCCGATGAAAAATAAGCAAATTCCTACTTCTCAATTTTATCTGCCAAAAAGTAAGCAGATGCGGAGCATTATCCTATCCCTCATTTGTCTCCTCGTTTTTCTGTGGACAGGAACGCAGACGTTACCTGCGCAAACCTTGGAAGATTACCTTTTCCAGGCCGCTGAAAATAACCCAGGACTTAAGGCTGCCTATGTGCGCTACCAAGCAGCGCTAGAGCAAGTCAATCAAGCGAGCCTCCCTGATCCAGAACTTCAAGTTGGTGCCTTCATTCGCCCTATGGAACGATTTATGGGCAATCAAACGGCTGACTTTCGGCTGATGCAAATGTTCCCCTGGTTTGGAATGCTATCTACCCAAAAAGAAGAGGCGTACCACATGAGCCAAGCAGATTATCAGTTGTTCCTAGAAGAAAAAAATCGCTTGTTTTTTGAGGTAAAATCTACCTGGAATAAGCTGCTGTTGCTTCAAGGAGAGCATCAGCTTGCCCAAGAAAACCTTGATTACTTAGTCAAGTACGAAACGTTAGCCTTAATGCAGTACCAGGCAGGAAATCCGATAGTGCTACCAAGTACTAGCTTTCGCCCCACAGAAAATGCCAATTCCAACCCAAATTCAATGGCAGCGATGGGCGTGGCTACCCCGACTCTCATGCAAGGACCGCTTAGTTCTTCCACGGGAATGTCACCCCTTCCAATGTCAGGGAGCAATAGTATAACTGCTATCCTTCAAATCAGGTTGCAGATTAAGGAACTTGAATCCACCTTGCAGCAGCTAGAAGCTAATAAGGAAGTACTTCGATATCAGTTTCAGCAGCTACTCAATCGCCCCATGGAAGCAGATCTAGTATTACCGACTACTTGGGAACGGGTAAAACTTCCCCTTGCCAAACAGGACTATTTGGAGAAAATAAAAAACAGTAATCCCATGCTTGGTATGTATGCTTCAGAGCAAATGGCCTTTTCGAAGCAAGGTAAAATGGCCAAGCTAGAGGGCAAGCCCATGCTCGGTGCAGGCATCAACTACATGGCCTTTACCTCAAGACTCGAAAATGGCCTACCAATGGGTGGTGAAGATATGGTGATGCCCATGTTGACACTAAGCCTTCCGATCTACCGGAAAAAAATTTCATCGAAAATTAAGCAGGCAGACTACCTAAAAAATGGGGCAGCGATGCAGCAAGAGGAAACAAGCAATCTACTTACCCTTCAATGGGCAA
>JAURGC010000204.1 GCA_030833985.1 Algoriphagus sp.
GAAGGTCCCATAGCCATGCTCCCCTGTGCAAGTCTCAATTTTTACGAGCCCTGTGCAAATTGCGATGAAAAAAGTTGCGGGTTACATGCCACCATGGTTTCAGTTCGGGATGCCACCTTAGAAGTCCTAGGAACCAAAACCATTGGCGATCTTGCCAAAAGGAATTGAAATTCAACAAGAAACGCCAAAGGCTTTTTTACAGAGCAACCCTTTGGCATGAGAAAGGCCCTTGATAATTCCCTTTTCTTGAAAAGTAGCATCCCCTTTGTAGCCTTTCAAAATTTTACTCTAAGAAGTAGAAAGTATTAAATATCCCAAAAAATTGGTTTAGTCTATTTAAATCGGTTTGAGAAGATTAGTTTTTTGAACTAGGGGATAAGTACTCGATCAACATTGAATTAGGACAATTGGACAAATTCTCAGCCTTAATCGTTGACTTGGTGTTTTTTGACTTCGGAAAAACTTCTACCTTGAATTTCATTCTCAGTAGAACTATTAAATTCCTTTCTAATGGAAAAAAAACTATTCCTCGACCTGCTAAAGCAAAACATCCAAAGTTGTAGCTATGCCTTCGATGCTATTAACAAAGAAAATAGTAATTACCGACTCAATGAAAGCGCTGCTTCTGTAGGATTTATATTTCGTCATGTAGGGGAGACGATGCTACTCTTTGGAAATTTTTTTAGCCTCCCAACAGACGTTAAGAATACCACAATGGGCAAGCAGGATACTGGTCAGGGAAAGGACCTCAGTTTCAGTCGGGAGTTATTACAAAAAGGGTATGCTTTACTGGAGCAGATCATCACTTCGACTCCTCCCGAAGGCTGGTTCGAGCCTGTAGAAACTCCCTTTTTTGGAACCGTGTCCAAAGCGAGGCTTTTTTCCCATATTCTCTACCACAACTCCTACCACGCAGGTCAGGTGGCACTTACAATCAAGCGTGCCTCAGAATAGAAAACTACCGGTTATTATCCATTTGCTCCCTTTGCACTTAACTCCTTAATTATACCTATGTCTATCCGTACATTTTTGTTCTACGGTTTCCTCTTGCTATTTCCTTTCATGCCCCAAGCAAAAGCCCAAGATGCAGCAAGCCAATCCAGTCAATACATTACTGTGCTGGGTATAGCTCAGGATGGAGGCTACCCACAAGCGGGCTGTACAGCTGAGCATTGCTTGCGTCATTGGAGAGGGGAAGAGGCCAAGCGGCATGTGGTGAGTTTAGGACTCACGGATCAAACCAGTGGACAAAATTGGTTGTTTGAGGCGACTCCGGACTTTACTGGGCAACTTCAGCAACTCTTTCATGCTTCAGGGTCTAACAACCTATCGGGTATCTTTCTAACGCATGCCCATATGGGACATTATGCAGGGTTGCTGCAGCTCGGTCGTGAGGCCATGGGTGCCAAGGGAATTCCGGTCTACGTGATGCCCAGAATGAAGGAGTTTTTGGAAAAAAATGCCCCTTGGAGTCAGTTGGTAGCACTTGGGAATATTAAATTGATCCTGATGGAGCAGGATCAACCTATTCAATTGACCCCAAACCTTCGGGTAATTCCGGTGACAGTCCCCCATCGGGATGAGTTTTCGGAGACGGTAGGATTTCGAGTGGAGACCAGTGAGAAGAGCCTATTATTTATCCCAGATATCGACAAGTGGCCGCTATGGAAAAAAGATATTCGTACCGAAGTAGCCCGTGTGGAGGTCGCCTTGTTGGATGCTACATTTTATCAGGAAGGAGAGCTTCCCAACCGAAATATGAGCGAGATTCCCCACCCTTTTGTAGCAGAAACGATCAATCTATTTTCCCCACTTCCAGTAACTGAGAAATGGAAAATCAAATTTATCCACTTCAACCATACCAATCCCCTAATTTTAGAAGGACCTGAACGGGACCAGGTGAAAAGTTTGGGATTTGATGTAGCCACTGAAGGCGAGCGAATTGTGTTGAAAAAATAAATAGGAACCATTGCCCTTAATTCCGCGGTTTTCTTGGGGTGGAGGACAGCTGAAATAAATCTATCTAGGTTTTCATTTAATTTTTACCTTGATTTGGTTCTTATGAAACAGCTATTTTCTTTATTTCTCCTAGCACTTCCGTTTTTAGGCGTTGCACAAAATTCTCCATACACCCTTCGTTCGTACCAGATCGAAGGATCAAAAGCACCAAACACCCATTACCTGGGGGAAGCCTGGTTGGGTGGGGTACTCCAAGCCGATGGAGCTTTCCCGTACAGTATAACTAAGGCAACCTTTAAGGCTAATTCTACGCTAGATTGGCATAAACACTCGGGTGTTCAAGTATTAATAATTATTTCAGGAGAAGGATACTATCAAGAAAAAGGAAAGGATCCTATACGACTTAAAGAAGGAGATGTCTTGAAATGTGAGGCCAATACAGAGCATTGGCATAGCTCGTCCAAAGAAAAAGACGTAACCTATTTAGCACTTTACAATGGAGGTACTGAATGGACAGAAGTACTGAGTCAAGAAGCATATGATCAAATAGCTCAGTACCTGCTAAAAAGTGATTGAGGGGTAAATTTGCCGTTTATTTAAGGATGAAGATTTTCGTCAAAAAAATATAAACTTCCTTTTTTTTACCGTTTACTTTTGAAATCAAAATTTCAAAATTCAATTAGATGGCTAATAAATGGGTGACTCGCATTCTTACCTCGGTGATTGCTCTTTTGTTTATAGGGAGTGCCATAGGTAAGTTTATGGCAGATGATGAAGCCTTAAAAATAGCAGAAAGTTTTGGACTAGATGCAACTACCAATTACGTGATAGGAGTCCTTGAAATTCTAGCTGTA
>JAURGC010000070.1 GCA_030833985.1 Algoriphagus sp.
ACTGCCGCAATCACCGCAATAAATGCCAATAGCATCCCGCCTACATTCAAAGCAAGTTTCAATCCTTCTGCAGCTCCAATTGACATTGCATCAATCAGATTGACCCCCATAGATTCTTGGTTTACTTCGAGTTTATCTTGCTTGATTTCTTTCTCTGTCTCCGGAATAAAAATCTTCGACAAAACAATGGCAGCTGGGGCATTCATGATACTAGCGCCAAGGAGATAGGCCGCAAACTTACTTTGCTCTTCCAAGCTATCCCCTCCCAAAAATGCCACATAGCCTGCAAGAACCCCACCAGCAATTGTAGCCATCCCACCTGTCATCAAGCACATCAATTCGGATTTACTCATTTGAGGAATAAACGGCCTGACCAAAAGTGGAGCTTCTGTTTGACCCAAAAAAATATTTCCTGCTGCAGAAAGTGATTCTGGCCCAGATAAACGCATGGTTCGTGCCATCACCCAAGCAATACCATACACTATCTTTTGCAAAATACCGAGGTAATACAATCCCGAAGAAACGGTAGAAAAAAAGATAATAGTAGGCAATACCTTGAAAGCAAAAATAAATCCAAAACTATCGCCAGCTAAATCACCAAAAATAAATCTAGCCCCAGCTTCACTGAAACTTAGAAATTTTACAAAGCCTTCTGAAAGAAACTGAAAAGCATCCTTCACTACACCTACTTGAGTAATCAGGAAGCCAAAAACTAATTGAAGTGAAATACCAATAGCTACTAACCTCCAATCAATTTTTTTCTTGTCGGCAGAAAACAAATAGGCCACCAATACAATAAATAATAAACCTAAAGCTCCTCTTGCGTAATCCATGAAATTATGGTCAAAATAATTGCTAAAAATAGACCAATCCTAGGCAAGAAAAAAGCCCCAATTGAAATTGGAGCTTAAATTAATTTCGCTTATTAATTTCATCACGAATCCGAGCAGCCTTTTCGTAGTCCTCGTCTGATATGGCTTTATCTAATAAAGTATTTAATTTATCCAAACTAAAATCTTTCAAAGAGTTTTCTTTAGGAGGTGCCCCTTTACTCCCTACAGATTTAGAAGCTTTTTTAGTGTTTTCTTGCTTTTCCTCCTCTGTAAATTCTATTCCAGACTCAGAAAGCACATTTTCTGAACAAAAAATTGGAGCGCCAAAACGAACAGCAATAGCAATTGCATCCGAAGGCCTACTATCAATTTCCACAAGTGCTTCCTCATTTTTACTGTGTATCTGTGCATAAAATACACCTTCCTTCATTTCAGATATCACAATCTTTTCAACTTCAAACTTAAAACTATCTGAAAAAGATTTAAATAAATCGTGGGTCATTGGTCGATTTGGAATAATTTTCTCAATCTCTATGGCTATAGCTTGAGCTTCAAACATGCCAATGACGATAGGAAGCCTGCGTACACCTTCCACCTCTCCCAACACTAGGGTAAAAGACCCCGATTGAGAGTGGTTGGATGAAAGACCTAAAATTTCGAGTTCTACCAATTTATCCACAAAATTTATTGTGCTGCTTTGAGCGCTGCTGTTAGTTGAGGAACTATTTCAAAGGCATCTCCTACTATACCATAATCTGCGGCCTTGAAAAAAGGGGCTTCAGGATCTTTATTAATGACCACAATGCATTTGGAAGAATTAACTCCTGCAAGATGCTGAATAGCCCCAGAAATACCAATGGCAATATACAAAGTTGGGGCAACTTTTACACCCGTTTGCCCCACATGCTCATGATGTGGCCTCCAACCTAGGTCTGAAACTGGTTTGGAACAACCCGTAGCAGCACCAAGTGACTGTGCAAGGTCCTCTATCATCCCCCAATTTTCAGGCCCCTTCATTCCTCTACCACCAGAAACCACAATATCTGCTTCTGGAAGCAATACTTCCCCTATTGTCCGCTTAGTATCAGTGATTTTAGAAGCAAAATCAGTAGCTGGAAGGGACAGGTCAAAAACCTCTACCTGAGCCTTGACTCCATCCACCTTTTGATCCACTGCATTCTTTTTTATGGCTAAGATTTTTTTAGGCGTGGTCATGATGGTATCTGCAAATGCCTTACCCGTATAAATACTTCTTTTGACCACAAATCCATTTTCCAATTGAGGAAGTTCGACTACATTGGAAACGAGGCCAGCTTCTAATTTAATTGCAAGACGAGCTGCTACTGCATCTCCCAAGGAAGATTTTGCCAAAACCAAGGTACTCGCTCCCACTGCCTGAAATGCTTGTGCTACAGCAGTAGCATGTGCTTGAATCACACCAGCATTGAGTCGCTCATCTGTACCATGCAATACTTTTGACGCTCCTGCTTCACCAATAGCAGCCAATTCTTGCACATCAATCGTACCCAACGCAATTGCTACCACAGCACCTTCCCCTGTTTTTTGCGCTAATGCAAAAGCATAGGAAATTGCTTCCAAACTTGTTTTTTTTATTTTTCCAGAAGCTTGCTCTACATATACTAAAATCGCCATAATATTTTGGTTAAGAGTGAGTTAAAAAAATAAGTTAAAGTACTTTCGCTTCATTTTTCAACAATCGAACTAATTCAGCTACTTGATCCTTGTCAACTAACTTGACCGCACCTTTTGCTGGAGGCAATTGATAGCTACTGGCCTCAGCTTGTGTAGCAAAGCTTCCTGGCTCCACAACCACCAAGGGTTTAGTTCGAGCAGACATAATCCCTCGCATATTTGGGATTTTCCATTCGGCAATTGGCTCTTGGCAACCTGCTATTAAAGGAAGTTGAGCTTCTAAATATTCTTTTCCCCCTTCAATTTCTCGTGCCATTTTCACCGTAGTTCCTTCTACTTCTAGCTTCATTACCGGGGAAAAAGAAGGCATCCCTAGTAATTCCCCAACCATGCCGTGGACCATCCCACCATTGAAATCAATGGATTCTCTACCCATCAAGATCAAATCGTAACTTCCCTCTTTGGCTACTTGGGCAATTTGCTTAGCAACAAAAAAACTATCTTTAGGGAATGAGTTTATGCGAATAGCATCGTCTGCTCCTATAGCCAATGCTTTTCTCAATGACGGCTCTGTTTCGGCTTCCCCTACATTCAGTGCAGTCAATGTTCCTCCAGTTTGATCACGCAATTCCACTGCTCTAGCTAAAGCATAATCGTCATAGGGTCCGATAATATACTGTACCCCTGAGGGGTCAAACTTAGTATTATTGTCAGTAAAATGAATCTTGGAAGTCGTATCGGGTACGTGAGTGATACAAACAAGAATCTTCATTGGTTTAGCGTTTGGTTATTTAGATTTATTTTGTGTGAAAATAACAGGCTAGCTTTAATTAAAAAAACTATTCATGCTCAATTTAGAACGAATCGAACTACTCAAAGGATATTGCAAAGAGGAACCTGGAAATCCGTTCAATTTTTATGCATTGGCCTTAGAATATCGAGAATCCGAAAAGTCTGAAGCAGCCAAGTTATTCAATTATGTCTTAGATAATTTTCCAAATTATCTTCCAGTATTCTTTCCCGCAGCCCACTTTTTCTTTGAGGAGGCAGACCTAAAAAAAGCAAAAATACTATTTGAATCAGGAATTGCCCTTGCTCACCTTCTCAAAGACGAAAAAGCAAAAAAAGAGTTGTCAAATGCTTACCAAAACTTTTTATTGGACACAGAAGAAGAGTAAATACTCCCTTTTTTCTTAAGGTACTAAAGCTATTTTTCCAAATTGCCTGCCCTCCTTCATCCGATCAAAGGCTTGGTCTGCTTGCTCTAGCGGGAAGACCTGATCCAGTATCGGCTTAATCTGGTATTTATTTACTAAATGAAGCATCTGCAAAAAATCAGCATCAGAACCCATTGTAGTTCCAATTAATTGGAGTTGATTCCAAAATAACTTTCGTGCTTCCAAATGGTCTGGATTACCACGAGTGGCACCGTAAAAAACAAGGCGACCACCTGGTTTGCAAAGGTCCATCAAATTACTTATCGTATTTCCTGCAGCTCCATCAATCACTAAATCCATTCCACCTGTCTGCTGAATCACCTCTTTATTCCAAGTGTCTTTTGTGTAATTATACCCAGCTATTGCACCCAATGCAAGTGCTTGACTAATCTTTTGGTCGTCACTGCTACTTACAAATAATTTTGCTCCGAGAGCCAATGCAAATTGAGCCGCAAATTGGGCCACACCTCCTCCAATACCCGTCACCAACACCTGATCATTGGCTTGGACTTGTCCTTTTATTACCAATGCCCTGTAGGCTGTAAGCCCTGCTAATGAAATAGCTGCAGCCTCTTCCCAATTCAAATGGGGTGGTTTTTCATGGATTCGATCCCATGGGACTGTGATGTATTCTGCCAAAGTTCCGGAATTAGGCATTCCTAAAATTTCAAAATCACTGCTTTGTGCTTTTTCGTTGGTACCCCAATTTTTTGCAGGATTAATGATAACTTCCTTTTCAAGCCAGAATGGGTCCACATCTGCACCAACTTCTGCTACAATCCCAGCTGCATCCGAACCCAAAATGACTCCATCCTTCAAATTGGGATACTTTCCCTTTCTGCACCATTCATCCCGATGGTTAAGAGCTGCTGCCTTTATTTGAATGAGAACCTCCTTAGGCCCACAAATTGGTTGTGGCAGGTCCAAAAGTTGAATTTTAGAAGGAGAATTTTGTTGAAGTACAATTGCTTTCATCGAAAAAATTTAGAATGGAGCAGGCTCATCGCCCCCTAAAAATGCACTTTCAATGTCTCCTTCATTTGCCTTGCTAGTTCGCATTAGCGTCTGGTCTGTATCAAAGCCACTTACTCCTGATGCCCCAGAAGTAAACTTTCTAGAATACCCAATTTCAGCCGATTGAGAGGATGGATAACCCACACCTCCATCCAAATCGGTAAACTTGGTGTAGCGCCCTATAAATCTGAGCTTGATATTTTCTAACGATCCATTTCTGTGCTTCGCAATAATTACTTCGCCTACACCAGCAGTAGAAGCGCCACCCTCATCTTCGGTGATTCCGTAATATTCGGGGCGGTAAAGAAACATGACCATATCTGCATCTTGCTCGATAGCACCAGATTCTCTAAGATCGGAAAGTTGTGGACGCTTATCTCCACCACGGGTTTCTACCGCCCGAGATAGCTGGGACAAAGCAATTACTGGTATACTTAATTCTTTAGCTATCTTTTTTAAGGCTCTTGAAATACTTGCAATTTCTTGTTCCCTATTCCCTCCAAAACCACCTTTAGATTCACCTGACATCAACTGCAAGTAATCCACAACCACCATTTGTATGTCGTGCTGTGCTTTTAACTTTCTACACTTCGCACGTAATTCCAAAATAGAAAGTGCCGGAGTATCGTCTACAAATAAAGGAGCCTTAGATAATTTAGCTGTTTTATGAACTAGCTGAGCCCATTCATGATCAGCCAATGACCCTTTCTTGATTTTCTCTGAATCCAACTCTGCTTCCGAAGAGATCAAACGGTTCACCAATTGGACGGAGGACATTTCCAATGAAAAAATAGCTACAGGACGGTTATGGTCTACTGCCGCATTACGTAATACAGATAACACAAAAGCAGTTTTTCCCATTGCTGGACGTGCAGCGATAATCACTAAGTCGGATTTTTGCCATCCCGCGGTAACTCGATCCAAGGCAGTAAAACCGGATGGAACACCCGTAAGTCCGTCTTTTTGATTTTTTCTAGCCTCCAATTCGGTTATTGCCTCGCGCATGATTGAACTCATACTTGAGTAATTTTTTCGAATATTCTTTTCAGAGATTTCAAAAAGAGATTGCTCCATAGCATCTAATAATTCGAAAACATCTGTGGTTTCTTCAAAAGCATCTTTTTGGATGGTCGAAGAGATCCGAATCAACTCTCGTTTAATGGATTGCTCAGTAATGATACGGGCATGAAATTCTATGTTAGCAGCAGAGGCTACTTTTGAAGTCAATTCAGTAATGTAAAATGCACCTCCAGCCACTTCCAAAGCCCCATTTTTACGAAGTTGAGTAGTCACTGTCAACAAGTCAATGGGCATGCTTTCAGTAAACAGATCCAAAATAGCCTGGAAAATTACTTTATGTGCTTCCTTGTAAAAGCTCTCCACTTTCAAAATGTCAATCACCGAAGTCAAAGCATCTTTTTCAAGCATCAAGGCACCCAAAACGGCTTCCTCAATTTCAATTGCCTGCGGAGGCACTTTACCTAAAAAGTTGGTAGGATTATCAAAAGTGGGCTTTTTCCGGTAGCGTCCAGCGGATGGTGTAGGATCAGTCATATTTCAAATTTACCTGCTACCGATCAAGAGTTTTAAACAATTTTTCCCAAAGTTATCAACAGATACTGAATGCCACCTAAAATAGAAATATTTGATCGTATTCAATTTTACCAGGATCTAAAAAATTGTTTGAATTATTTAAGTTAATAAAAGTCAAAGGACAGTTCAAAGACCACGGAACTTCACAATAAACTTCAACACTTAATTTCCTTTGCTTCCTAGAAACAAAGTGGGTAATCCCAAGGAAGTAGGTAAGCTCGAGTATTCCCATAAGAATGTGAACTAAATTCGAAACAATTTTTCCGCAGCATCCTAGCGGCAAAAATTTATCCCTAAGTTTGACTAGAAATAAATAGTTTGATTTATTATTCATGAAAAACTACCATTTCATTGCTATCGGAGGTGCAGTCATGCACAATCTTGCGCTTGCACTATTGGAGAAAGGTTATCTAGTAACTGGCAGCGACGATGAAATCTACGAACCATCCAAATCTCGTCTTCAAAAAGCAGGAATCCTTCCAGATTCCCAAGGTTGGTTTCCAGAGAAAATACATTCCCAACTCGATGGCATTATTCTAGGAATGCATGCTCGAATTGACAATCCAGAACTCCTACGAGCCCAGGAATTGGGGATCCCTGTATATTCCTTTCCAGAATTTATATTCAATCAATGCCAAGATAAAAAAAGGGTAGTCATTGCCGGAAGCCATGGCAAAACTTCTATTACCTCTATGATTTTACATGTCTTAAAGGATCAGGGTATAGACTTTGACTACTTGGTAGGCGCACAAATCGAAGGCTTTGACTTGATGGTTCGCCTATCTGAAGCACCTATCATTGTCATTGAAGGTGATGAGTACCTTACCTCCCCACTAGACCGGACCCCAAAGTTTTTCCATTACCAACACGACATCCTCTTGGTCAGCGGCATCGCTTGGGATCATTTTAATGTTTTTCCAGATTTCGAGGATTACAAAAACCAGTTTTCCTTACTCATGGACCGAACCCCTGCCACTGGCAGCCTGATCTACTGTAGTACTGATACCTTAGTAAAAGAAGCAGCAGAAAAGTGTCAAGGCCAAGGAAAAAAAATTGGTTACCAAGCACATCCTTCCCAAATAACAGATGGGAAAACCAGTCTAATCACTCCAAATGGAGAAGTAGAAATTGGAATATTCGGTGAGCACAACCTTCAAAATCTGCAAGGTGCCCTCCATATTTGCGAGGAATTAGGCCTTTCAAGGGAAAATTTTTATGCCTCCATTCAAAATTTCAAAGGAGCCGCTAAGCGTCAAGAAATCCTCGTACAACACGATTCAGGGGTTTTATTTAGAGATTTTGCCCATGCACCCTCCAAACTGAAGGCCACGGTAAATGCGGTGAAAAAACAATTTCCAGAACGCAAACTACTGGCTATTCAGGAACTTCACACCTACTCTTCGCTTAACAAGGCGTTTCTACCTAACTATGCGCATAGCATGGATCTAGCCGATACTGCTGTCATCTATCTGAACCCTCATGCGGTAGCCTTAAAAAAATTAGAATTGATGTCTGAGGAAATGCTTCGTGAAGGATTCCAACGAAAAGACCTAATTCTTTTTACAGATAGTACCGACTTGAGCGAATTCTTGCTTACTCAAGTTTATGCCGATACCAATCTTCTACTCATGAGTTCAGGAAATTACGACAACTTAAATCTTGAACCCCTCAAACAAAAATTTCTTTCCTATGCATCTCAACCTTAAAAATTCCATTGCATTTTTTGATTTAGAGGCAACGGGTACCAATGTATCTACCGATCGAATTGTGGAAATTTCGATTGTCAAGCTGAATCCTGACGGAGGTCAACAAATCTATACACGCCGTGTAAATCCAGGTATCCCTATTCCTTTAGAAGCTTCCCTCATCCATGGATTGTACGACAAAGACCTCAAAAATGAGCCCTTTTTCAAAGATTTGGCTCAGGAAGTGTTTCAATTTATAGGGCTGTCGGATTTGGCAGGATTTAATGTGCTAAAATACGATATTCCCTTGCTCGTAGAGGAATTTCTCCGCTCTGGAATAGACTTTGACCTTGATAAGCGCAACTTGCTCGATGCTCAAAAGATTTTTCATCTGATGGAAAAAAGAAATCTGAGTGCGGCTTATAAGTTTTATTGTGGCAAAAAATTGGAGAATGCTCACAGCGCTGAGGCAGATACCCTAGCAACAGTGGATGTATTCCGTGCGCAAATCGAACGCTACCTAGGGGAAAAGGTAGAAAACCTCCAAGGGAATACCCTTGGTGTCTTTGAAAATGATATGAAAAAAATTCATGCCTTAGTGAATGAACGAATGGTTGACTTGGCAGGTCGTTTTATATTCAACTCCCAAGGACAGGAGGTATTCAATTTTGGTAAACACAAGGGCAAAACCATTGAGCAGGCACTCAAAGAAGAACCTGGCTATTACGAATGGATGATGAGGGGCGATTTTCCTTTAGACACCAAACGAAAACTTACCCAAATCAAATTACGTGGTTTCAATGCCCGCTAAATAGTACCAAGAATTTCAAAACAAACAGCTTAAAGAATTTTGACGTCTTTTTTGCCTTATTTGATTCGTTGATAGTATTCTAGTGCCTCGGGCATTCTCGCATTTAAACGCTCTGAACGGCGATCTGGGCCTGGATGGGTCGATAAAAACTCCGGAGGAACTTGATCTGCGCTAGCAGCCATTCGATCCCAAAAAACGGGTGCTTCCCTAGGATCATACCCTGCCATAGCCATAAAAATTAATCCCATCCGATCTGCCTCGAGCTCATGCTTTCTGGAAAACTGGAGCATTTTTAACTCGGATCCAATACCGACAGACTGTAAGAAAATTTCTTGAGTTAAGGTTGGATTTTGTCCTGCAGCAGCAGAAAGCACCCCAAACCCAAAATTAACTAAAAGACCTGTTGACATACGCTCGTTGGCATGTGAGGCCACTGCATGTGCAATCTCATGACCCATCACCACGGCAATCCCTGTTTCGTTTTGCGTGATCGGCAAAATTCCTGTATAAAAAGCTACTTTTCCTCCCGGCATACACCAAGCATTGACTTGATCGCTATCAAGCAAATTAAACTCCCAGTCAAATTCTTTCACCAGATCCTCATACCCTTCGTCCAAAAGATATTTTTCAACTGCTTCAGACATCTTTTTCCCAACTTGTACGACCTGTCTACCTGCGTCAGAATTAGTAACCAATTTATTGGTTTTCAAAGCTTTGGTATATTCTTCATTAACAAATGGTTGAAGCTCTTGATTGGAAAGAAAAGCCAATTGACTTCTACCCGTCAAAGGAACCTTGGAACAGGAACTGAATAGTCCAAGAATCAAAATTAAACAGGCAGCCTTTTTCATAGTTTAAACGTTTAAATCAGAATAAAAGAAAGAAACAAACAAGGTAAGTAGGGTCCTTTTTTATTCAATTCTAATTTCACTAAATTAGTTTTTTTACTTGAAAATCGCGTTTATGTCTTCAATTACCACACTTTCTCCAAATGCTCTTTCCTACCAAAAAAAGATGTTAAACCCGTTTATTTTTTGGTTTGCCATGCTCTTCAAATTACCTACGGCACTTTTTTGGAGATTGAAGATGGTTCACCTAGATGAGCAGAAATGTTTGGTGAGTATCCCCTATTTTTGGAGAAGTCAAAACCCATTCAAATCCATCTATTTTGCCGCACTTGCAGGTGCTGCCGAACTCAGTACAGGTGCATTATGCCAACTGGCCTTAGCTGGAAAAGGGGCATTCAGTATGCTTGTTGTGGACTTTAAAGCGGAATACAGCAAAAAAGCAAATACACGAATTTATTTCACTTGCGAGCAAGGAGCTGAATTGTTTAGCCTAATCGATTCCCTCCAGCCAGGAGAAACTAATCAGCTGACGATGCTTTCAACTGGCAAAAACAAAGCTGGAGAAGAAGTTGCTCGCTTTTTTATTACTTGGTCCTTCAAACGGAAAATTTAATCCTCAGGAAGCACTTCTAGTCTAAAATAGGTTTCCAAGGCTTCCTGCACACGTACTTTTGGCCAATCCAAGAATTCATGGGTCGCATGAAATGCATTGAATCGGAGGATCAAATCATCCCATTCCTTACGATCCAATTGATAGGCATCCATCATAGAAGTTCGAAGCGAATCCGAATCAATTACTTCGAGGTAGCCTTGGCGTCTCTTTTCCCATTCCATTCGCTTTTCATAGGCCCTGAGTTGTCGATTCCGCTTCGTAAAGTAGCTGATTGGGCCATAGATTACGAATCCAGGATTGGGTGAAGTAGAGTCTATGGCTATCCCTGCCTGCTGGCTCAAAGTTGTTTTTTCTCCAGATGTTTCCTCGACCAAAATCAATTTACCATCCTTGAATCGAAAACTGTAGGGTTCAGCCTTCACTTGAAAGGTAGGTAGCAAGCGGGCACGATCCTGCAATTCAATAAATAGGAAATATTCGGAGTTGGCCACCCATTTTTTCTCCAAAAAACCTGGAAAATTAAAAGCCAGAGTGTCTCCCATAAAGGAAGAAATGGAAAAATAACCCCGAGCATTGGTTTTGACTTCCTCGCCTTTTCCATTAGTCACAACCACGCCTTCCAGGTATTTCTTATCCCAAGCATCGACCACGTTGCCTGAATATCGGCCTTGTGCACAAAGATTCACCAAACCAAAGAAAAAGAAGACGAACAGAAAGCAATACTTCATAAGAAATCAAAAGTAGGTACTCCGAATTAGCTGAAAAAATGAAATCCTGTTAAAGAACTTTAATTCTGCTCTTAATTATGGCCTACTCACTTCTGGGAATCTCTTAACTTTAAAGCATGAACTTTGCTCAAACCCGAATCGCACCCACTCCCAGTGGATTTTTACACCTCGGCAATGCCTATTCCTTTCTCATTACTAAAGCCTTAGCCCAAAACCACGGAGCAAAAATCCTCCTTCGAATTGATGATTTGGATCGTGAGCGCTACCGCCAAGAATATGTTCAAGACATTTTTGAAACGCTAGACTTTCTAGAAATTCAAATCCACCAGGGCCCTAGTTCTGTAGCGGAGTTTGAAAGCCAATGGACCCAGCAAGCACGGATGTCACTTTACCAAGAGGCTTTAGATCAACTTCAACAGAATAAATTACTCTTTTCTTGTACTTGTACCCGAAGTCAAATCCTCCAAATCGATCCACGTGGCATCTATTTAGGCCAATGTATGGATAGAAGAATGCCCCTAGATAAACAGGAAGCCGCCTGGAGAATCAATACCTTGGATGCTGATTTTTTAGATTACCTCGATTATCCAGCAACACAGAAATCAAGCCTAATTCCGGAGGAAGCAAGCTGCTATGTCGTTCGTAAAAAGGATAAAAATCCAGCTTACCAACTCTGTTCTCTAATAGATGACATTCATTTTGGAGTGGATTTGATTGTACGAGGACAAGATTTGTTTCCTTCTACCCTAGCCCAACTCGATCTTGCTCGAATTTTGGGAAAGGTTGTTTTTTCAAAAGCTACTTTTTACCATCACCATTTACTCAGAGATCCGAATCAAAATAAACTCTCCAAATCTGCTGGAGCATTTTCCATCCGCCAGCTACGCCAAGAAGGCAAATCTTTAGCAGATGTGTTTCAGGTGCTTGGGAAAAGTCTGGGGATAAAAGAAGAATTTAGGTCATTTGAAGAGTTCAATCAATTCCTAGGATTATAAAAAAATGGGCCCTGATTATTCAAGGCCCATTTTTTGTAAAAAGTGTATCTTAAGATTACTACGCATTTATAACTGCAGAAAACCAAAGAAAAGAGGATTTGAAGTAGAATAAAATGTGCAGTGGACTGTGATTTGCCAGCTGTCGAACATTAGTTTTACTTGTACTTCGCTGCTTCTCCAGGTGCCACAGCCGACTTCTGAATAAACTGGCGGATATCCTCATTAGAGGTAGCCAAGTCCTCTGCTCTCAGATACATCATATGTCCAGAACGGTATCCTTTAAAATCAATTCGGTCCTTCATTTTACCATTCGGATCAATGTGCCAAGTACTGTACTTTGCATTGAAGTAGTCAGTACCTCCGTCAAAATATCCTGACTGAACCATCAAGTGCAAGTACGGATTTTGTCTCATTGCTGTTCCTAGGTCATTGGCAGTGTTCTCATTGCTTCGATCCCAGGGATGCACTGGACCAAAAAGGTTGTAGGTCAAGTCGGTATTGTATTTGAGTACATTCTTAGCGTACAGATTGAATGCTGGCGCAAAAGCATGATTCCAGCTAGTTAAAGCTGGATCGAAATCGTAACGATCTCCTGCTTCCATGCGGTCAAACCCTTTGTAGCGGCTATCCAAACGACCAATAGTCATTCCATCACGGCTACGAAGCAATTCCTTCCAAAAAAAACTAGTCGGAACCATGAGGTTGTAACGAAGAATTGACTCCTTACTCAATCCAGAGTAATAAGCCATTTTAGTGGCTATTGCTTCTCTTTCAGAAGGGGAAAGCATTCCACCCTTAGCCATCGCAGGCAAAATTTCATTCAATGCCATGGGTTCAACAATTGCTAAAATCTCATCCAAATCCTTGGCTTGTAATTCTGCAGGAAGCGCCTTGTGGTACCAGGCAGTAGCGGCGTAATAAGGCCAATAGTTAGCCATTTTAACTGGGCCATCTCGGTCTATTCCCATATCAGTAGGAGAAACCAAAATCACTCCATTGAAATACATCCAATGAGAATTTTGAAGTTGAGAAACTAAGCCGGCTACGCGGGTAGTACCGTAACTTTCGCCAATCAAATATTTTGGAGAAGCCCAGCGATTCTGGCGCGTTACAAAAGTATTGACCCAATCTGCTAGGTATTTTATATCTGAATTGATTCCAAAAAAAGTGCTCCGAGGAGTATCCTCTTTCACAATTCTAGAATAACCGGTATTCACAGGATCGATGTACACGATGTCAGCTACATCTAAAATGGAATTTGGATTTGATTTGGTTCCATAGGGCTGAACAGGATATCCTTCCTCATCAATATTCAATACTACCGGTCCAGTATAGGCCAAATGCATCCATATGGAGGCAGATCCAGGCCCACCATTGAAACTGACCACCAAGGGTCTTTTGGTTCGGTCTACCACATCTGTACGCTCGTAGTAGGTATAGAACAGGGAGGCAATAGGCTCTCCTTTTTCATCCCAGACCGGTTGAGTACCGGCAGTGGCTTTGTATGGAACTCGTTTTCCTTTAATAGTTACTTCAGAAGTAGACTCTACCTTCGATTCTACTTCAATTTTTCGAGTGGTCTGCGCCATCACTGAATACACAGTGAAGAATAAGCATGCAGCTAAGAGTTGTTTTTTCATAGTATTAGGTAATTATCAAGTTAAATAACGCTTTTTAAACTAGAGTAAAATATAAATTACAGGACTGGTTGAGTTTCTTATTAATTCCTTGAACCTGCACCTACTAATCGTGCGATCACCACAGCGGGATATAAAATTCCAATAGTAGATAGAAATACGGCTAACATCTTGGATAAGATATTTA
>JAURGC010000025.1 GCA_030833985.1 Algoriphagus sp.
ATCTCGGCACCCTGACACTAGGTGCATTGATCAGCATCGGAACATATCTGACTGCACCTTGGATCATTTCCGTGCTTTCTCGTGGAGAGCTTAACGGTGCAGTTGAGTACCTCCAACTGCTTGCCGCAATTCCATTTTTAGCTTGTCTCAATGTGGGAAATATAATGCTCCTCTTAGTCACCAACCTCCGAGATCTGTTGTTTCATGCCAGCTGGATGTTTTGCGGGTATATGATCTGTGTCTCTACAATCCTAACTCACTTTTATGGAGGTACCGGTCTCTGCATTGCAATCTTGAGCACAGAGTTCATGGTCTTCTTTATTTGCTTGTATCTCTTGTATCGCCACAAAAAAGAACTCTTTTATGGCTTCTACTCCTGAGATTTCTGTAGCAATCATCCTGGTCAATTGGAATGGCTATGCCTATACCAAAGCCTGCTTGGATTCCCTTGAGAAAGTAACGGAACCGGCATTTCAAGTAATTTTGGTAGACAATGGATCCCAAAATTCAGAAGGAGAGCAACTCAAAGCACTGTTCCCAAAAGTACATCTAATCGTCACTAAAGATAATTTGGGCTTTACTGGGGGAAATAATGTAGGAATCCACTATGCCTTGGAACAAGGGTTTGAACAGGTTTTACTGCTTAACAACGATACGACCGTTACCCCTTCCTTTTTGAAAGAACTCCAAAACTGTCTACATCAGCCTGGACAGGGTGTAGCACAGCCCCTCATCCTGTTTGCCCAAGATCCACAAAAACTGTGGAGTGCTGGAGGAAAATGGAATTCCCTTTTTGGAAGGGCAATCACCTTGGGGGACCGAGTCCCTATTCAAAAGTATCAAGTCTCCACCAAAACTCTCGATTGGGCTACCGGTTGCTGCATGCTGGTTTCTAGAGCTGCTTTACAAAAAGCTGGGCTACTCAACGATGCCTATTTTGCTTATTTTGAAGATGTAGAATGGAGTTTACGAATTCGAAAAGCTGGATTTACGATTGGCTTGGCTAAAAATGCAATCATCTACCACGAAGCTGGTGCTGCCTCCAAAAAACAACATGCCGAAGGTACACTTAGTCCGCGTGTATTTTATTTTAATGTGAGAAACCAGCTTTTTCTGCTGCGGCAGCATTCCATACTTCTTGGATATCCCTATCACTTGATTCGGTTTTTGATTTGGGGCACCTATTTTTTGATTCGAGGGCGATTCCAAAAACTTTCGGCAGTTTTTCAAGGAATTCGAGCAGGTCTTTTTACTCCACTTAAACCAGAAAAAAAATGACTTCAGTAGCATTTTTTATTCTGACTGTTGGGCTCATATTGGGTTTACTATGGACGCTACAGGAGATGATTTTAAAGGGGAGATGGACTTATTTCATCTTTTTCTTAGCCGGTTTTTTACCCATCTACATTTCATTCTTGAGTTTGACTTACCTCAACACCCGATCTGAGGTATTGGTTACTGTCTTTCAAGCACTCAAAGAAGTGGTGGTATTCATCGCCTTGGTAGCGGCTGTTCTATTTCAAAAAAAACCAGCCGACTATCCATTTCGCCTCCAAATCACCGATTGGTGGATGGGAGGATTTTTACTTATTGGGTTTAGCTACCTTCTTTTGCCTATTGGTGAAGTTCCATTTCTAACCAAAGCGTCCTACTTTAAAGGGATTTTGCTTCCCGGTCTAATCTACTTTTTGGGGAGAAATACTGTCTTTGAAAATGGGGAAATCTCTCGGTTTTTTTCTATGATTTTCATTGTAGCCATCCTTGCCTTTGGCCTCAACCTAATGGAACAGTTTGTCTTGCAGGCACATATCCAACAGCATACTGGCTACGCACTTTACAATCAAGTAATCAACGATACTTATCCTACAGGCAATTTTGGGTTATCCTGGACTTTCGAAACCCAAGCCCTAACCAAGAGACTGGCCTCGTTTTTTGCAGATCCTTTGGAGTTGGCCAGTTCCGTACTATTCGGTTTTGCCGCAGGGCTAATCTGGTTTTTGACTTCTAAAAGAGAAGAAGGATTTCCGTATCTAGTAGTCATGCTTTGCTCCATGGGTAGCCTGTTTTTCTCAAGTTCAAGGTCTGCATTTGGCGCTTTTTTTATCATGCTGTTTTTTATTGCAGTAATTTTTAAGCTTTATAGGTTGATTCTATTTGGCTTAAGTCTAATCACTGCATTTGTCATCTTCGTTGTGTTCTTTGCCTCTGAAGATTTCTATTATTTCGTGATCGATACGCTAACTTTCCAAAATGCTTCAAGCGTAGGCCATGTATTGGAATGGATAACTGCTATTGAATCCATGATTGAAAATCCCCTAGGCGTCGGATTAGCCACGAGTGGCAATTCCGGTACTGTCACCGATGAAGTACGAATCGGAGGAGAAAACCAATTCCTGATCTATGGGGTACAGCTAGGATTTTTAGGAATGATTTTATACATCCTACTTTTAGGGTTTTCGATCAGTCGGTCTATTCGGGTCTTTAGGCAAACTGAAAACCTCATGACCGCACGAATTGCATTTACTGCGGCGGCTACAAAAACAGGGCTTTTATTACCCCTTTTTACGTCAAACGCAGAACTGTTTTCCTATGTAAATTGGCTTACTTGGTGGATGGTAGGTTATGCTATGAACGAATACTCCAAAATCAAAGATGAAAAAGCATAAACCAACAGTAGTGGTGGATGTATTTTACCTGTATGTAGCTCAAACAGGGATTAAAACCTATATAGTTACCCTTTGCGAAGAGATTCTCAAAAAGAACAATAGCGAATTTGAGTACATAATAAGCCCCAATTATCAGAAAATAAAGCAAAATCAATTCTTCCGTGGAAAAACAGCCAAATGGAAGAACCTCCTTTTTCAACTACTCTATTTCTTCAGAAAACAAGTAGTCTTGCCATTCCTCTCATATTTCCATCAAGCAGATATCGTCTTTAGTCCTGACATTTTAAGCCCTATTTTCTCAAAAGGAAAAAAAGTTTCTGTCGTCCATGATACGTGTTTTTGGGATACCCCTGAACATTACCAACCCCTTTGGTTGAAGTATTATCTTTATTTTTTAGAAAAAGGGTTGCAAAAAAATGGGGAAATCATCACAATAACGCATTTTTCTAAAATGCAGCTCCAACAATTGCCTGTTTTTAAATCTATTCCAATAAAGGTGGTTTATCAGGCTTCAGGGCTTTCGGATAGGTGTGCGCTATCCGATTTGAAAACGAATACTCAAACTCCCTATTTTCTTCATGTGGGGGTACTAGAGAAAAGAAAAAACCTAGGCTCACTGATCCAAGCATTTGGTCAACTAACAAGAATAGCGGGCTATGAATCCCTCCGTTTGGTGTTGGTTGGGCAAAGAGGGCCTAGAGAAAAATTAGATGATTATGATCATTTGGTGGGATTAGTCAACACCTTGGAATTAACGGATAAAGTTGATTTCCCAGGATATGTAAGCCAAGAGCAATTGGCGTCTTATTTCCAGCATGCCTTGGGATATGTTTTCCCTTCCACAAACGAAGGGTTTGGATTGCCGGTATTAGAAGCATTCTCTTTTGACCTTCCCGTCATCATTTCACGTCAGGGGGCTTTGATGGAAGTAGCGGGTGATGCTGCTTTAATTTTGGAAAAAAATGATGGGGAGACACTTTTTAAGTCAATGAAACTTTTAGTAGATGATCCTAATCTCAGAAAGGAATTGGGAGAAAAAGGGAGAATCCGATTGCAAGAATTTTCAGGGGAGAAGTTTTTCTTATCTTTAGAACAGGCCTTTAAAGAAATTTTGCCGGGGTGATTTTATCAAAAATTGAGTGAATACATGGGAAAAAAGCCGTCACCTATTGATATAAAAATCGCCATCATGGGAGCCAAAGGTTATCCCTACGTTTATGGAGGCTACGATACCCTGGTGAAAGAATTAAGTGAGCGTTTGGTGGAAAAGGGCGTTTCTGTGCGGGTATATAACCACCGATCTTTGTTCCCCACACGTCCTCGATTTGTCAATGGAGTCGAATGCATCTATACGCCTGCTTTAGAAACAAAAAGCCTCACACAGTTGAGCCACACCTTCTTCTCTATGCTGCATGCCTGCATGTCGGATGTGGATGTGATTTTTGTGGTTAACTCAGGGAATGGCCCTTTTGGTTGGATAGCTAGGATTTTTGGGAAACCTACCGCGATTAATGTAGATGGTCTCGAATGGCTGCGTCCTAAGTGGAAAGGCTGGGGGGCAAGGTATTTTAAATGGGCTTCAAAGATGGCTACCCGCTCCTTTGACCAGATTATCAACGATTCGGACGAGATGCGACGAGTATATCTCGAGGAATTTCAGAAAGATTCCGTGGTAATTGCCTACGGGGCCAACCCAAAAGAGGATGTGGAGGACAGTCCCTTGCAGGCCTGGAATCTTCGCTCTCGAGAGTATTACCTAATCGTGGGACGTCTGATTCCGGACAACAATGCAGACCTGATAATCGAAGGATTCCTTCAATCCAAATCAAGCAAGCCTCTCGTCATTGTGGGCGATGCTCCTTTCTCCGACGCCTGGGCACAAAGAGTCAAGCAGCAACAGGGTCCGCGTATCCTATTTACCGGCTATGTCACCGATTCCCTGGTATTGGCTTCACTCTATTCACATTGTTATGCCTATTTTCATGGCCATGAATTCGGAGGCACCAACCCCGCCATGCTCAAAGCCATGGGTTACGGTTGTGCAATTTTGGCCTTAAACACGCCTTTCAACCAGGAGATGCTTCAAAACGGAAAACACGGTTGGTATTTCGAAAAAACAATTTTGGCGGTAAAAGGTCTCGTAGAAAAAGCCGAGTCAGGAGCTACAGCGCTTCAAGAATTGCGGCAAACTGCACGTCAAGGCCTCACCGCCAAATATTCTTGGGAGCGCGTCACCGAACAGTACCTGGAAGTTTTCCACAAACTAACAAAAAAGTAACCCCTCTTTTCACGTGGCTCTTTGTTGAAAAATTTGCGGAAATCATTTTTTCTAAAGCAGCTTAGCGGAGAAAGCTCCAGGCTAAGATCCTACTTCGCTTATTTCCTTGTCCCATTTCAATTACGCGTTGAGACTTTATTCCTACTTTTTCAAGTTGGCCCTGGAAGTAGGAGAGATGTGTACCTTTGGAAACCAATACCGTAAACCAGCCTACCTGCGTTTGAATAAATACGCTCTCCTCAATCATTCGCCCTACAAATCCAATCTCCCCTCCAACAGTCCATAACTCGGTTGCCTGACCCCCAAAATTCAATACTGGATTTGCAGTGGTTAACCCCTTCAGGTTTTTGATTTTCCGCTTACTTCCTTCTCTTGCTACCTCAGCAGATTCATGGAAAGGAGGATTGCAAATGCATGCCTCAAAAAAATCTCCCGCTTCCACCACAGAATTAAAAATCCGCTGTGCATCCGCTTGGAATCGCAAGGACACCTTGCCCTCCATTCTTGGGTTGGCAGCAATAATCGATGCCGCATTGGAAAGCGCTTTAAGATCAATTTCAGTCCCTACAAAATTCCAATCAAACAAGGCGGTTCCTAAGATGGGATAAATGAGGTTGGCCCCAACACCCAGGTCTAGAAGTTGAATCTCCTTTCCCAATGGTAATTTTTTGCCCTGGTCTCTTGCAAGCAAATCTGCCACGTGATGCAAGTAATCAGCTCTGCCTGGAATCGGTGGACAGAGGTAACCCTGGGGAATATCCCAATAGCTCAACTCATAGTAGTGAAGCAGCAAGGCTTTGTTGAGCAGCTTTACTGCAATTGGGTTGGCAAAGTCTAGACTTTGCTGCCCATAATCGTTTTCAAAAATAATTTGACTTAATTCAGGTAGGGTCTTCACCAAGGCATCAAGATCGTAACGCCCTTGATGGATATTTCTAGGATGTAGGCCAACCCCCTTTTCTTTACTTTTCATACTTATGGAGAATACGTTCGTTGAGGTATCAATAGATTCGATTTCGGAATTTTTCCTTAGGAATTCTATCTAAGTCAATTAAGTATCCATTCACTAGGGCATATTCGTAGTTCCCCTCTTTAGTTAAGAAAAAGTTGGGTGTCGCACCCGTAGTCCAGCCTCCTGAAAACGTGTCGCTACTTTTCAACACCACCAAAGGAAGGCCGTGCAGTTGCCTTGGACTTCCTTGCTTCACTTTAATGGCCATAAAACCTTGACGCAAGAGTTCCATTGCTTTTTCAAGGGTAATTTCTTTAATACTTTCAAAGGGAGTGGGAAACACCTTTCCTTCTTGGTACTTTAGGCCTGAGGCATCCAGAGTCTCCATCCCGTAAAATACTTGCATATCTCCTAGATCCTCCACCGAACCCGTGTAAAAAAATCCACCTGCAGACTCTATTTCCCGTCTTCGGATAGCCAGATCAACCGGATACCAATTTCCATTGACAGGTGCCTCCATTTCTTCAATAAGCAAGTCCATCAATTGAAATCCATTATCCGGAATAGCAAAATAATCGGCCGTTTGGTACTGGATATAATTCCTAGTTGCGATGGAATGCAGTGCATTTAAAAGAATCATAAAATTGATTTTGCGGATCTCTTGCTTTTCAGGATCACCCAATAGCCCCCCAGATTCAATTAGAATAGTACTTGTCCCCCATTTCTGAATGTTATCTCCAAAAGCTCTTGGTTCAAACGCATCGTCATATTTTCCTACCTGGCCAGGGATTAATTCTTGCAGGAGTTCGTTCATTCCTGCAATCGTCTGCATCGCTCTTTCACGAACCCCATTGATCTCGGTAGCTTCATTATAGGCCGGTGCTAATAAGGATATCGTGGCTTGTTTGGGAGTGTTAACCACGTTGTAGTAAATCTGTTGATCGTGAAGATTGAACCCAAAGTCAGGCTCAAAATCATCTCGTGCATTTTTCAAAATTACTGCCTCAGGTGAAATTTGTGAGATAGCATCTCTATTGAGGTCAATGTCCAGCGCATTTCTCCGCTTAAACGAATCTGCCCCATCCGGATTGAGCATCGGAATAAACTTAAGTTGCAACTGGGACCGGAGCACCTCTCGCAAATCCTGATACATGTCTCCTTGTCCTTCTAGAAAATTAAAGAGATCAAACAAGGCCATCGTTGCCGTACTTTCGTTGCCATGCATCTGTGACCAGAGCATTACTTTGGTGGAACCAGTTCCCCAATCTAACGCACTTATGGACTTGCCTAAGACGGATTTTCCAAGAGAATGAACCTGAAATTGAATTGCATGTTTCTGAATCAAGGGTTGCAAATCTGCATGGGTAAATCGCCGATGCGTAATTGCCGGCTCACGAAACGATTCGTAAGCCGAAGCCAAATCTGCCGCTTTTAGCCGCGGGGCTACTGTCTGAGCTTGAGAAAAGTTTAAGCCCAACCCTAAAAAAAGGAAAAAGGCCATACACCTGTTTTTAAAACCAATCCAATCGTGATTCATATCTTTTCTGGTATTTTGAATTAAAACTAGGGAAAGGACTGCAATAATTCCCGCTATTTTTGTCAAACCCAAAAAAATCTTGTCATGAACATCCAGATCCTAGGACTTAACCTCCCCTTAAAACATCGCTTCACCATCGCCCATCAAAGTCGAGAGGTACAAGAGACCCTAATCGTAAGGCTGGAAGATGACGGATACTATGGCCTAGGCGAATCTACCACCAACCCCTTCTATGGCATTACCTTGGACAACATGCGAGGGACCTTAGAAAAGTTCAAGCCAATACTTTTGGGAGGAGGCTGGACTACTCCGGCGGAATTATGGGAACTAGGAAAAGAAGTTTTTCAATTTAACCCCTTTGCACAATGCGCACTTGACCTAGCAGCCTGGGATTTGTATACCAAGAAGCAGGGAAAAAAACTCTACGAATACTTGAGGCTCAATCCTACCCAACTACCAACCACCAACTTTACCATTGGAATCGACACCGTTGAAATAATGTGTGCCAAATTGAAGGAAGTAGATTGGCCTATTTACAAAATTAAGTTAGGGACCACGCAGGATTTGGAAATTGTTCGCGAGCTCCGCAAGCACACCCAATCCGTCTTTCGAGTGGATGCCAATTGCGCATGGACCGTAGATCAGGCGATTTCCTATTCCGAAGAATTAGCCCAACTTGGAGTAGAATTTATAGAACAGCCCCTGGAAAAAGATAATTTGGACGGCATGCGCGAAGTTTTTGCCCATTCCAAACTCCCTTTGATCGCTGATGAAAGTTGCATCCACGAAAGTGATGTTGAAAAATGTCTAGGACGATTTCATGGCATCAATATCAAGTTGGTCAAAGCAGGAGGAATTACCCCTGCATTGCGGATGATTGCTCAAGCAAAATCCTTGGGGCTGAAAACCATGGTCGGATGCATGACCGAATCTTCTGTAGGGATCACAGCCATAGCACACCTTGCGCCTCTGCTAGACTATGTGGATATGGATGGGGCCATGCTTTTGGCAGAAGATCCCGCAAGAGGGGTTCAGATTTTTCCGGAATATGTTCAATTCCCAAAAGGCTCTGGAATCGGAGCCGAATTAGTAGTTTCTCAAGCACCAAACCCTCGCACTTAGTTAGCCTTCTGCAATGATCAGCTTGAATCCCTCTCCATGCACCGTGATGATTTGAACCCTGGGATCCCCTTTCAAAATTTTCCGGATCTTACTTAGATAGACGTCCATTGAACGTGCGTTGAAATAACTATCATCTCCCCAAATTTGCTTTAATGCATGACTTCGATTGACCAGCTTGTTTGATTCAGATGCCAACAAACGAATCAACTCATTTTCTTTGGAAGTCAATTTGTGCTTTCCTTCTGGTCCTTCAATAAATTGTTCATCGTAATGAAGGACAAATGCGCCGAAAACATACGTTTTTAATGGACTGACCGCAATTCCTTTTTGAGTTCGTTTAAGCACAGCAGAGATCCTTAATAGCAATTCCTCCATACTAAACGGCTTGGTTAAATAGTCATCTGCTCCTAATTTCAAGCCATCGATAACATCTTCTTTTTGGTTTTTGGCCGTGAGAAAAAGTATGGGCTGATCCTCCTGCACTTTTTTTATTTCCTTAGCCAAGGTGAACCCATCCTTTTTGGGCATCATTACATCAAGTAGACAGAGATCAAATTTATCCTTCTTAAACTTATTCCATCCTTCGTCTCCATCCCTGCATAGAATGGTATCGTAGCCTTTCATTTGCAAATATTCCTGTAGAATTTCACCCAAATTGGGGTCGTCCTCCACTACTAATAATTTGGCCTTGCTCATTGTTTTTTTGGTAGGTTAATCGTGAAGGTGCTCCCTTTATCTGGCTCAGATTGCACCTGAATGGTTCCCTTGTGGGCCTCAAGCATTGTTTTAACATAGGATAATCCCAGTCCAAAACCTTTCACATCGTGAACATTTCCCGTGGGTACCCGATAAAATTTATCAAAAATCTTTTTTACAGCCTCCCGATTCATCCCTACCCCTTCATCTTGAAAGGTAATTTGTAAATGCGAACCTTGATCTGTTACCCCTATACGAATTTTTGGACTAGATGGTGAATACTTGTTCGCATTGTCAAGGAGGTTGGTAAATAAGTGTGTCAAATGAAACACATCTCCCTCCAGGTAAGGGTTTTCTAAGCGATGAATCAATTCAATTGTTCCACCACGATTCTCCACTTGAAGGGTAAATTGATCCACACAAGCTTGAAGCATTGCCGGTAGGTGAATCGACTCAATTTTTAACTTAAATTCTTTTTTGTCAAGTGCTGCTGCCTGCAAAACCTTCTCTACTTGCCCCACCAAACGCTTGTTTTCTTCTTTGATTATCCCCAAGTAGCGTGAGCGAAATGCATCTTGGTTGCTCAACTCAGGGTCCTGCAAAGCCTCCACGGCCAAACTTACCGTTGCCAATGGGGTTTTGAACTCATGCGTCATATTATTGATAAAATCATTTTTTATATCTGAGAGTGCTTTTTGTCTCAAAATGATTCGTATGGCATAGTAAAAGCAAAAAATGATGACCATTATAAAGAGAATAGAACTAGAAATTGGAAGCCAAACTTGTCGCAATACGTGACTACTTTTCTCTGGAAAATACACGTATAAAAAATTATCATTCCCCAAAATATCGTTGGGGAATAATTTTGCCTGAAGGCCTTCTTGAAGTACTACTTGTGAGTCAACTAAAGGTCCTATTCCAAAAAAATCCTTCTCGCCAGACTTAATTCCCAACTCGAAATCCTCCGTGATTCCTATTTCCAAAAACTGTTTTTTCAACAAGTTTTTTAAGGTTACCGTATCCAGACGATCCAAAATCGCTTGCTGTCCCTCCCCTAGTTCAGCTAAGGCCTGGTTAATTAGATCAATCTTGATGTTGGTTTTTTTGATTTTGTCCAAGGCATCGTCCGAAAGATTGACTTCGGTGTCAAATTGAGGGACAATCCCAGTATAAGGCCGAGACTGTTCTCCTACAAAACGCTGCTTTTGATTTAAATATTCTAGTTGCCGTTCCTTTTCTTGAAGTAAGATTTGCATCTCGTCCGGAGTAAACATGGTCGAAGCCACCTCAGGGGTCATGTATGCAAAGAAATTTTCGAGTTCTGAAAAAATTGAAACATCTAATCCCCGAGACAATAACATTCTTCGAAAAGTAGCACTTACTTGAGGAACAGGGGCAAGGACTAGTGTATCTGTAAGGGAAGGGCGCGTATATGTCCTGCTTGTTTTGATTTGTAAATCAATCGGATCAATTTTTTTAAAGATGATTTCTTTTAATACTGAGTCCTTGATCAACTTATTAAGCAGCACATCCGAAGCCTCCCCTTTTTCCAATTCGGAAACGGTTCCTGATAAGGCCTGCAAGACATTCTGATCGAAACGTTCCTTATTGATGCGAATAGCATTTCTAATCCAATAGTATTGAAACCCCATCAAGCCAAAGCTTGCAAGGGACATCAAGATAATAATCAACGTAATGTTGCTCTTGGACATGAAGCAAAATTAAGCGGTTCAATTGGCAAGTGACTCCTATTAACATGTTTTAACGACTGTTTAAAAAAAGTTTCTTTCATATTCCCCTTTTTGAGTGTATTCTAGCACACTTATTTGTTGGTTTTACTAATTACACTCCAAAAAAAGGAAGGTTCTTTGCCTTCCTTTTTTATTGTTTAGGTACTTTTGTCGCCTCACTAAACCTCTGCCTCCCGTGCAACAGCCCTCGCACATACAAGGAATTGCGCTAGAAACTTTAGCCAAAGATTTTGGAACTCCTCTCTATGTGTATGATGGAGAAAAGATTGTCCAACAAATTCAATCCCTACAAACCGCTTTTTCCGCAGTTCCCCTCCGGATCAAATATGCCACCAAGGCCCTTTCTAGCCTGTCCGTACTTCGTCTTATCCGAAAGGCTGGAGCAGAACTGGACGCCGTTTCCATAGGGGAAATAAAACTCGGCCTTCTTGCAGGTTGTCCTGCCTCAGAAATCATGTATACCCCTAGTGGTGTTGGCTTTGACGAAATTCAAGAAGCGGTACAGATTGGCGTCATGATCAATGTGGATAGCTTACCGCTATTAGAAATGATTGGACAGACCTATGGCAGCAGCTTGAAGATTTGCATACGTCTCAACCCGCATATTCTTGCTGGAGGCAACTTGAAAATCTCCGTGGGCCACAAGGAAAGTAAGTTTGGTATATCGATAGAGCAACTCCCAGAAATCTTGGAATTGGTGCAGCGCTACCAAATCTCAGTGGCAGGACTTCACGTTCACACAGGATCGGATATTTACGATGCAGAAGTATTTCTGAAGGGAGGTAACATTTTATTTGAAGCCGCCATGCTGTTTCCTGATTTGCGCTTTTTAGACTTTGGCGGGGGGTTTAAGGTGGCTTACAGCCCAGAAGATTCTGCCACAGATATCACTCAATTGGGCAAAGTGGTGAGTACTGCCTTCCAGACTTTTTGTGAAAAATATGGCCGACAGCTAGAACTCTGGATCGAACCAGGCAAGTACTTGGTGTCCGAAGCAGGCTATTTTATAGTTAAAGCGACCGTGGTAAAGGAATCCCCAACCCTTCATTTTGTGGGGGTAGACTCTGGTTTAAATCACCTCATCCGCCCCATGATGTACGATGCCTACCACGACATCTACAACCTCAGCAACCAAGAAGGGGCCACCGCCTCGTACACAGTAGTAGGTTACATCTGTGAGACGGACACCCTTGCTTCGCAGCGTCAACTGCATGTGGTCAAGGAGGGAGATTTGTTAGTGCTCAAAAATGCAGGTGCCTATGGCTTTACTATGTCCTCCAATTACAACGCCCGCCTTCGTCCTGCAGAGGTACTTATTTGGGAAGGAAAGGCGCATTTGATTCGCAAACGAGAGCAATTTGAGGACCTGCTACATAATCAGATTTCCATCGACCTCTAAAAAAGGACAATTGGAAAACTACATATAGCAACGCCGGCAGTTATCCACATTGTCAAACATTCTTTTCAAAAAAGAACTTTAGAGATAAAGCTTCTTTTTTATGGCCCATACCCTCCGCTTGATCCTTGGGGATCAGCTCAACAGCCAGCATTCTTGGTTTACTCAGACCGATCCCGATGTCACCTACCTGATGCTGGAAATGCGTCAAGAGACAGACTACGTCACCCACCACGTTCAAAAAGTGATTGGCTTTTTCTTGTCCATGCGCCAATTCGCACAGGAACTCCAAGAGCAAGGACACCAGTTCATCTACCTCAGCCTTGACGATCCACAAAATCAACAATCCTTATCAGCTCAAGTTAAAGCCCTAGTCACGAAAGAAGGGTTTACTCAATTTGAATACTTGCTCCCTGATGAATACCGGCTGGATCAGCAATTACAAGACTGTTGCCTTGACCTTGGCATCCCATTCAAGGCAGTAGACACGGAGCATTTTCTGAGTGATCGGGAGTTTTTAACAAACTTTTTCAAGGGAAAAAAAACCTTCTTGATGGAATCCTTCTACCGAAAAATGCGCCTCAAGCACCAAATTTTGATGGAAGGAAACCAACCTATTTCAGGCCAATGGAATTACGACCAAGACAATCGTCAGGCCCTCAAAGACAAATCTCTGATTCTTGCTCCTCGCCTCTATCCCAAGCAGGTGGGTCCAATCTTGGATATGTTAAAGCGAAGTGGAGTAAGGATGATCGGTTCTGTGGATACCGAGGCTTTTTTTTGGCCCACTTCCCGCAAAGAAAGCCTTGAACTCCTTGACCATTTTTGCAAACATCTGCTTGTTCACTTTGGCTCCTACCAGGATGCGCTTACAACTTGGGACCCCTACCTTTTTCATTCCCGATTGAGTTTTTCCCTCAATTGCAAACTAATCTCTCCTCTAGAAGTAGTGCAGACCGTCGAAGCCTACTGGTTAAAACACCAAGACCTAATTGGCATTGCTCAGGTAGAAGGATTTATTCGACAAATTATCGGTTGGAGGGAATATATGCGGGGAATCTACTGGGCGAAAATGCCTGAATTTGCTCAACTCAATTATTTTGGTCACGAGCGGAAACTTCCGAATTGGTTTTGGACGGGAAAAACTAAAATGAACTGTCTAAGTCAATCTATCAATCAGTCTTTGAATTTGGGGTATGCCCACCACATTCAACGACTGATGGTGACAGGAAACTTTGCCTTATTAGCGGGTATCCATCCAGACGAAGTGGATCGATGGTACCTAGGCATCTACATAGACGCCATCGAATGGGTAGAAATCACAAATACCCGAGGTATGAGCCAATTTGCAGATGGAGGCATCGTCGGCACCAAGCCCTACGTATCTTCATCGAACTACATCAAAAAGCAAGGTAACTATTGCAGTTCCTGCGTCTACCAGTCTGACAAAAAAACAGGAGAAGGGTCCTGCCCATTCAACAGCCTTTATTGGCACTTTCATTCGCGCAACCGAGAGCTTCTCGAAAAAAACCCCCGGATCGGGATGGTGTACCGTACCTGGGACAAAATGGGCAACAAACAGAAATTAATAGACCAAGCCGAAGATTACCTTGATCGACTAGAAGAGCTTTAGGTAATCCAGATCAATCCCCAATCCACTCCGCGACAAAGAGATTGGTGTCACGAGTTCCTCCGTTGTTTCTATTTGACGCAAATACCAAGTACTTGCCATTATTGGAAAAAACCGGGAAGGCATCAAAGGTACCATCGTGGGTAATGCGTGTAAGCCCGGTACCATCTAGGTTGATCATAAACAAGTTAAACGGGTAGCCTCTCTCCGTTTGGTGGTTAGAGGCAAAAATAAGTTTCTCTCCCGAAGGGTGGAAAAAAGGAGCCCAATTGGCTTTCCCCAAATTGGTGATCTTTTGAATGTCTGAACCATCAGCATTGGCCACATACAACTCCATGTCGGTAGGCTTTACCAGCCCTTCCTTGAGTAGGTCTTGGTATTCTTGAATCTCTTCTGGGGTCTTTGGGCGAGAGGCTCTCCAGACCAACTTGGTTCCGTCGGGAGAAAAGAACGCGCCTCCATCGTAGCCCAATTCGGTCGTGATTTGTTTGACATCTGTACCATCAATATTCATGGTAAACAATTCCAAATCACCCGTCCGCATGGAAGTAAATACAATTTTGTCGCCCTTGGGGGATACCGTGGCTTCAGCATCGTAGCCGTCCTCTTTTGTCAATTGGGAAAGAATATTTCCTTGTATATCTGCGGTGAAAATATCAAAGCTCTCGTAGATTGGCCATACGTACTTGCCATCAGCTCTTCGCTCTGGTACAGGAGGACAAGCGGCGTCTACCAGATGCGTAGAAGCGTAGACAATGGTTTGGTCTCCTGGAAGAAAATACGAGCAGGTGGTACGCCCTAGGCCTGTGCTTAGCCGTTGTGGCGTGGAGGTAGACAGGTCATCCTTCTTCCAATCCAAAAAAAACATTTGGTCACAAGAATTTCCCCATCCTGCATAGTCCGACTGAAAAACCAGTTTGCTATCGTCAAAGGACCAATAAGCCTCTGCATTGTTGCCTCCAAAAGTGAGCTGCTTGATGTTTTTGAGGTATTTCATTTCCTCCGGATGTAGCAAAACGGAATCAGAAGCGGAGCGCTTTTCTTGAGCCTCTATAGAAAGGGTGCAAAATAATAACGGGAGAGCAATTCCCCATTGGCGTAGAGTATTCATGTGTAATCTTGACTAGAAAGAATGTGCGGGCAAAGATACTACTTATTATCTTTGGGCTAAATATACCGGCCGATGAAACTACAACTCTTAAAATTTCTCTCCTTTCTTGCCTTTGGGCTCCTCCTTGGATCCTGCGATGGACCTCCTACTGACGAAAAATTACTTTCCTCTCTGAAAAAGGACCTGACCTTTCTCGCTGCTGATGACTTAGAAGGAAGAGCCATTGGTACAATTGGCGAGCAAAAGGCTGCAGAATACCTGGCGCAAGAATTTCAAAAATTGGGTCTTGTACCCATGGGTACGGATGGTTTTTTTCAGGAGTTTACCGTTTCCAAACCTAGCAATCCTCATGAGGAGGCCGTGATTGGTACAGATGGAGCTGGAATTACAGGTCGTAATGTGATTGGATACTTAGACAAAAACGCTGAAAAAACCATTGTTATTGGCGCCCATTTTGATCACTTGGGCATGGGCGGACAAGGTTCTCTTCACCGAGGAGATTCGGCCATTCACAACGGAGCGGATGACAATGCCTCTGGTACCGCTGCCCTACTGGCACTTGCCAAGATTTTCAAATCCGAATCCCTAAAAAGCAACATTTTCTTCATTGCTTTTTCTGGAGAAGAAAATGGACTTTGGGGCTCCAATTATTTTGTCAAAAACCCAACACTAGATTTAAAAGGGATTACCTACATGATCAACATGGACATGGTGGGCCGACTAAATCCTGAAAAATCTCTTGCTATCCATGGCGTTGGGACGAGTCCTAGTTTTTCTCCCGTCCTTGACCCCATCAATTCAGATAGCCTCCAACTCGTTCCTTCTGAATCTGGAGTTGGACCTTCAGACCACACTTCGTTTTACCTACAAGATCTTCCGGTGCTACACTTCTTTACAGGACAACACGAAGACTACCACAAGCCCAGTGACGATTCGGATAAAATCAATTACACCGGGTTAGTTCAGGTTGTTCGGTATATTTCTCGACTAGTCATCGCGCTTGATTCAGAGCCAAAATTGGCCTTCACCAAAACGAAAGACTCTAGTGATTCTCCACGATTTACCGTTTCCATGGGAGTAGTTCCTGATTACTTGTACAATGGAAAAGGAATGCGTATTGATGGCGTCTCAGAAGGAAAACCTGCACAGGCTGCTGGTCTACTGAAAGGGGATGTGGTCATTCAATTAGGGGACTCTACCGTTCTAGATATGATGGGCTACATGCGTGCATTGAGCGTATTTAAAAAAGGAGACTCCGCGCAAGTCGTACTGGAAAGGGATGGGCAAAAAATCGCTACCAAGGTGAATTTCTAAAATAATTATCCACAAATTTATGCCGTTGGTCCTTGAGGGTCAGCGGCTATTTATTTGCCGTCCTTATGCAGGATTACCTGTCCGATGGCCTATTTTTTCCGCTCAACACTTCTCACAGCAAAGTCTTGATTTTCTTAGATTTAGGGCACAACTTATGTGTTCAATTTAGCCCAAAAAACCTATGAAAAACAGCAGAAGATCCTTTTTACAAAAGGTAGGCGTAAGTTCCGCAGCCTTAGCCACTGCACCATTTGCCGTTAGTGCAAGCACTGCTCCTGCCTCCTCACATGAAAATGAGGACGAGCAATTCCTTCACATTGGAGATGAAATCGCTGTCGCAAGCACCAGTTTTGGAAAGGTGAGAGGTTACCAACTAAATGGGGTATTTACATTTCTTGGAGTTCCCTATGGGGCAGATACCTCTGGAAAAAACCGATTTATGCCTCCTCAAAAACCTAGTCCTTGGGAGGGAATTAAAGATACGATTTGGTGGGGAAATACAGCTCCACAAATTATGGACCGTCGTTACGCCAGCGTACACTACTCCTTTGCAGACCATTGGAACTACGACGACGTATCTGAGGATTGTTTGAAACTAAATGTTTGGACCAAAGGACTAAATGATGGGAAAAAAAGACCAGTCCTAGTATGGTTACATGGGGGTGGATTTACCAATGGAAATGGATTCGAGCAAGATGGTTACCACGGTGAAAATTTTGCTAAAAAGGATGAAGCCGTATTTGTTTCTATCAATCACCGTCTTGGCCCTATTGGCTTTACAGATCTCTCTGGAGTAGGAGGTGAAAGATATTCGGCCTCAGGAAATGTCAGTCAGCTGGACATCATCGCATCCTTACATTGGGTACGAGATAATATTGCCAACTTTGGAGGAGATCCTGGCAATGTCACCATTATGGGGCAATCAGGTGGGGGAGCCAAGGTAACCTGTACCCTAGCTATGCCTGCTTCCAAAGGACTCGTGCACAAAGGTGTTGCCTTGAGTGGAAGTATGTTGAAAGCCAATGACCAAGAATACAGCAGAAAGTTGGGGAGTTATGTATTGGAAGAAGCAGGGTTTGCTCCCAATGAAGTGGACAAACTTCAAGAAATTCCTTGGAGAACATATATCGATATTGCCAACAAAGCCCTGGAACGCCTTCGTAAAGAAAATCCATTGCCTGGATTCAGAGGAGGGTTTGGACCTGTTGCAGATGGAGTGCATGTCCCAAAAGGAGAGTTTTTCACTAGTACCAATGACCATACCAATGACATTCCCTTAATGATTTGTACCACCTTCCACGAATGGGGCGCCACACGAACTAATCCCTCCTTAGATGCTGCTGGTGAAGCGGAAATCATTGAATTTATGAAGTCTCGATTTGGAGATAGGTCGGCAACAGTTTATCAAGCCTACAAAAACAATTTTCCAGACAAAACTCCTGCAGAAATCATGACCTTGGCTGCTTCCAATCGACAAAATGCGGTGGCCTGTGGAAATGCAAAAGCCAAACAAAATGCTCCAGTTTACATGGCTTGGTTTGGCTGGGAGCCTAACTTATACAATGGCAGAATGCGGGCATTTCATTGCATTGACATTTGCTTTTGGTACGACAATACGGATCGGATGTATACCCATACGGGTGGTGGAAAACGCCCTCGAGTGTTGGCAGAGAAAATGTCTTCCACCCTCCTTGCATTTATGAAAACCGGCAATCCTAATGGAGCAGGTCTTCCTTCCTGGCCTAAATTCAGTGTGGAAAAAGGAGAAACCATGGTGCTCAACGATGTCTCTCAAGTTCAAAACGATCCAGATCGTGCGGCACGAGCCGCACTCACAAATCCGTAACTAGCAAAAGGCCCTGCAATGATCAGGGCCTTTTTTTTGTTTAATTTTAACTGAAAATCTACAAATCACCCGTATCTATAAAAAATTAGATTTAAAGATCAATCAAGTAGGAGGTGACCCGTACACTTTTAGGCTAGGGTTAGTGACTAATTATCCACGGGGCTTTGGATTACTATTGGACTAGGATAAGATTGCGGATAAACCTAAATTCTTTCCAATTTTTCATTCATTTGATAGTAAATTTCGGTTCCAAACCACCAATCACCCAATGAACAAGTTCAATAACTATACCCTTCCATACACTCCTGCAAAAGCCTATTCTAAGTCGGTTGCCTATTTTTCGATGGAGTTTGCCATTCATCAACCCCTAAAGATCTACAGTGGAGGACTTGGATTCCTTTCTGGCTCTCATTTGCGAAGTGCCTACGAGTTAAAGCAGAACCTTATTGGAATAGGAATCCTTTGGAAGTATGGCTACTACGATCAGCTTCGCAACCAAGACCAAACCATAAAGCCAGAATGGTATGAAAAAAACTATAGCTTTTTGGAAGACACGGGTATCAAGTTTACCATCACGGTTCACAACCAACCTGTTTGGGTAAAAGCGTTTTATTTGGCTCCAGAAACTTTCCAGTCTGCTCCTCTTTTCTTATTGAGTACAGACCTCCCAGAAAATGACTACTTAAGCCAGACAATCACCCATCGCTTGTACGACTCAGATACTGCGGCAAAAGTCGCACAAATGATGCTCTTGGGCATTGGCGGGGCAACGCTAATCGATATCCTAGGATTCAACCCTGAAGTCTACCACCTCAACGAAGCACATGGAGTTAGTTGTGCCTTTTACTTGATGAAAAAGTACGGGAAAAAAGAAGAGGTGCAGAAACGAATGGTATTCACCACACATACCCCAGAAGAAGCAGGTAACGAAAAACACGATTTTCCCCTTTGTGAAAAGATGAGTTACTTCTATGGCCATTCGGTCGAGCAAGTGCGGGAACTAACGGGCATGGAGGGAATGCAGTTTAACCATAGTCTTGCTGCCTTACGTTTTGCCCGTGCTGCCAATGGTGTAAGCAAACTTCATGGAGAAGTAAGTCGAGAGATGTGGGGGGGATATTCAGACATCCCTACCATTCAATCCATTACCAATGCACAAAATTGGAACTATTGGGCAGATAAACAGCTGTACCGATTTATGGAAGAAGGGGATAACAAGGGTTTTGATGATCGAAAAAGACACCTAAAAAAGCGCGCTTTTGAATTAGTTGCAGACCAAACAGGTAAAATTTTTGATCCAGAAGTGCTGACCATCGTCTGGGCAAGACGTTTTGCGGCTTACAAACGCCCAGAATTAATCACCCGGGATTTGGAAAAATTTGAAGCACTCATAACTAATGCACAACATCCCGTTCAAATTATCTGGGCAGGAAAGCCCTATCCAATGGACTATGGTGCAATCTCCGTATTCAACTCCCTGGTACACCTTAGCAAACGCTATAAAAATGTAGCCGTTTGCGTTGGTTATGAATTGGCCTTGAGTAAGCGATTAAAGCAAGCCTCTGACTTGTGGCTCAACAACCCTCGCGTGCCCCGAGAAGCTTCGGGTACTTCAGGCATGACCGCTTCTATGAATGGTTCGGTCAATTTCAGTACCGATGATGGGTGGATTTGTGAGTTTGCACGGCATGGAGAAAACAGTTTCATTGTTCCTCAGTGCGACTACCGTCATTTGCCAGTAGAAGAACAAGATGTGCAGGATTTAGAAAAACTCTACCAGCTATTGCAAAGCGAAATACTCCCCCTGTACTACAGCAACAAAAGAAAGTGGCGAGACATCGTCCAAGCGGGAATGCAAGATGTACAGGTCACTTTTGAAAGCAACCGCATGGCCAAAGAATACTACGAGTTGATTTACAAGTAGGTCTAAAATACAAAAAGCCCCGCTGTAACGCAGGGCTTTTGTACCAGGAGCGGGAATCGAACCCGCACGGCCAGATGGCCACAAGATTTTAAGTCTTGCGTGTCTACCTATTCCACCATCCCGGCTTCCTCTACCGATGTAGAGTTTTCAGTCACGTTTCGATAACTGAAATGAAAAAGCCCTTTTTCAAGGGCCTTTTGAGCGGGAGACGAGATTCGAACTCGCGACCCCGACCTTGGCAAGGTCGTGCTCTACCAGCTGAGCTACTCTCGCATTGTGGATGCAAAGGTAATCCCTCAAAATATTTTTACAAGGTAATTGCCAAGATTTTTTTCTACCCCCTACAAATTCTTCCCCTGCAATTGTCCTAAAAATGGTTTTTGAATAGGTTTTATTGCCAGCATTTTTTCTTACTCCATTTTCTTTTTCAACTCGTGCAACTTAAGCAAGGCTTCAATTGGAGATATGGTGTTGATATCCAGCTCATCCAGTAGTTTTTTGGCTTCTGTCAGTTTAGGATCCATCTCAAACAAATGCAACTGAAAATTTGATTTGGGAACAGAATTCAACTTTGCGTTTTTCTCCTTTACAGATTTATCTTTTTCTAAATGGCTCATGATCTCCGAAGCACGCAGTACAATAGGATTGGGCATCCCTGCCATCTGCGCTACATGGATTCCAAAACTATGTTCACTTCCCCCCTCTTTCAACGTACGCATAAAAATGACCTTATTGCCCACCTCCTTGACCGAAACATTGAAGTTTTTGATGCGTGGAAAATCACTTGCCAACTGATTCAGCTCGTGATAGTGCGTGGCGAATAAGGTCTTGGCCTTGCAATGAGGATGCTGATGCAAGTACTCCACAATCGACCAAGCAATGGAAATGCCGTCGTAAGTAGAGGTCCCTCTTCCAATTTCATCCATCAAGACTAGGCTTCTATTAGAAAGATTATTGAGAATGCTTGCCGTCTCTGTCATTTCTACCATAAAAGTAGACTCTCCTTTGGAAAGGTTGTCTGATGCCCCTACACGGGTAAAAACCTTATCAATAATCCCTACCCGAGCATAACTTGCCGGCACAAAGCTTCCCATCTGCGCCATCAACACGATGAGGGCAGTCTGCCGAAGCAAGGCCGATTTACCTGCCATGTTGGGACCAGTAATGATGAGAATTTGCTGACTATCGTGGTCTAGGTAAATGTCATTGGGCACGTAGGTTTCGCCTAGGGGAAGCTGTTTTTCAATCACTGGATGCCTACCTTCTTTGATTTCAAGGGTCTCTGTGTCGGAAATTTTCGGTCGGCTGTAGCTATTGCTATTGGCCACCTGAGCAAAAGAAAGCAAAACATCCAAGGTGCCCAGCACTTTGGCGTTTTGTTGGATGGGAACGACATAAGCCGCAGCGGCCAAGACCAGTTCTTGGAAATATTTTTGTTCGAGCGCGATCATCCGCTCCTCAGCATGAAGGATTTTCTCTTCGTACTCCTTCAGTTCGGGCGTAATGTAGCGTTCCGCATTCACCAGGGTCTGCTTGCGAATCCAAGAGTCTGGCACCTTGTCTTTGTGGGCATGAGTTACTTCCAAAAAATAGCCAAATACCTTGTTGTACGAAATTTTTAAGGAAGTAATCCCAGTTTGCTGAATCTCCCGCTGCTGGATTTGAAGCAAAAAATCTTTTCCTGTATTGGCTAGACCACGGTATTCGTCCAAACTCGCATCCACTCCATCCTTAATTACTCCTCCTTGATGCAAGAGCAAGGGAGCAGATTCTTGGAGTTCCTTCTCAATTTTCTCTACTAAGAGTTCACAAGGGTCCAACTGCTCAGCTAAACGTTTCAAGGTTGGATTGGACTGATTTTTCAAAAGTGATTTGACGGGAGCCAAAGCCAGGAGCGCGCGTTTAATTTGGTTGATTTCACGAGGGTTGGCTCTTCCTACCACCACTTTAGAAATCAATCGTTCCAGATCGCCTGTTTGCTTAAGTTGACCCAGTATCTCCTCAATCAATGCCGGATTTTGGTAAAAGAAGTCCACCACATTGAGGCGTTCCTCAATGGCTTTTTTGTCTTTTAGTGGAAGCACCATCCACTTTTTCATCATCCTTGACCCCATAGGAGTCACCGTCTGGTCTAGAATCTGAATGAGCGGCACCCCTCCTTCGTGTTGAGGAAATACCAATTCCAGGTTGCGAATCGTAAACTTATCTAACCAGACATATTTGTCCTCGGCAATGCGCGAAATGGAAGAAATGTGTTGGATGTCCTTGTGCTCGGTCTCCTCCAGGTAATACAAAATCGCTCCTGCAGCTACGCTCGCAAAGTGCAGGTCTTCGATTCCAAAGCCCTTCAAGTTACTTGTCCCGAAATGGGCCTTTAGTTTGTCGTAAGTAAAATCCACCTGATACACCCAATCCTCGCAATGAAAGGTGACATAGTCATTTTTTAAGAGTTCAGAAGCTGCTTTCTTGGCCGCCTTCGAAAAAATCAATTCGGAAGGAGTAAAACTTTGAAGCAATTTTTCCAAGTACGCAGCATTTCCCTCAGCACACATAAACTCCCCTGTAGAGATGTCTAAGAAGGCGATGCCGTACTTCTCTTTTCCGAAATGGATAGAGGCCAGGTAATTATTTTTCCGAGTGTCAAGCACCTGATCGTTGTACGAAAGCCCTGGAGTAACCAATTCGGTCACCCCTCTTTTTACTATCCCTTTTACTGTCTTTGGGTCTTCCAGCTGATCACAGATGGCTACTCGATTGCCCGCACGAACCAACTTTGGAAGATAGGTGTCCAAAGAGTGGTGTGGAAATCCCGCCAATTCAATATGAGAAGCGGCTCCATTGGCTCGCCTCGTCAGCACAATATCCAACACACGGCTCGCTACGACCGCATCCTCTCCAAAGGTTTCGTAAAAATCACCTACTCGAAACAGCAACAAGGCCCCAGGATGCTTGGCTTTGATGGCATTGTATTGCTTCATCAAGGGGGTTTCTTGGCCGTCTTTGGATTTGCTCATGCGTAAAATTAGAATTGTCGTACTTTTGAATCGGAAAATAAACCTGAAAATAGCCGATTCGTAAAGGAAATAAAAGAGATGAAGAAATTAAGCATGGAAGAGCTAGAGCGGCTATCCGTTCAAGAGTTTAAGAAAACCAAAAAATCTCCCATCATTTTGGTGCTCGACAATATTCGAAGCCTCAACAACGTGGGTTCGGCCTTCCGAACAGGAGACGCCTTCCGTGTGGAAAAAATTTACCTCTGTGGTATTACTGGCACCCCTCCACACCGAGACATTCAAAAAACAGCGCTGGGTTCCACTGAATCTGTCGATTGGGAATATTGCAGCAGTACCCTAGAAGTACTGACTAGATTGAAAGCCGAAGGTGTGCGCTGCTGCGCCCTCGAGCAGGTGGAAAACTCCACCCCTTTGCAGGAATTTCAACCCCAAAAAGAAAGTACCTATGCCCTAGTCTTTGGAAATGAAGTCTTCGGCGTAGAAGAAGAGGTGCTCAGTGCCTGTGATGACATCCTTGAGATTCCCCAACTCGGTACCAAACACTCCCTCAATATTTCCGTCACCCTTGGCATTGCTGTTTGGGATATGATGGTGAAGATGGAATTAATCTCAAAGCGCTAATAGCCAAACAAAATTGTACTTTGTACAAGGTGCAAAGATCCTTCAATGGCCGTATTCCTGTCCTAATGCGAATCCTCACACGGTATTTGATCCGTTGTATTTTTAAAATGGATATTTCCCTTCCGCAATCATCACGTCCGCAATTTGTCTTCGGAGATCTTTGGTATTGATGAAATCTGGTTTGGTAAATCGTTTCAAGCCCATCAACAACACTTTTTGTTCGTCTCCCTTGGCAAAAGACACGATTGCTTCTTTCGCAGCTGCCTCCACTTTGTCGATCGCTTCGTACAAGTAAATTTTCGCCATCGCAATTTGTGCCTCACAGGCAGCCTCTCCTCGAAGATGAACTAACTTTTCTGTACGCAGCAAAACCGACTCAGCAGCATAAATTTCAATCATCACATCTGCCAAGTTCATCATGATCTCCTGCTCGTCTTCAATTCGATCCTGTAAGGCCATGGCAGCTTTTCCTCCCACCATCAAGAATACTTTCTTGAGCTTGTATACCAAGTCTTTTTCCATGGCAAATAGCTCAGAAGTATCGATGCTTTCAAAAGAAGGCACCGAAACCAATTCTGATGCCACTGCCATAGCAGGTTCAAATAGGTTGATTTCTCCTTTCATGGCGCGCTTGAGTACCATCCCCACCATGAGCATGCGGTTGATCTCGTTGGTGCCTTCATAAATCCGAGAAATACGCGCATCACGGTAGGCCCGTTCCATAGGCGCATCAGCCGAGTAACCCATTCCTCCATAGACCTGAACTCCTTGATCCACAATGTAGTCTAGCACTTCAGAACCATGTACTTTTGCGATGGCACATTCAATCGCAAACTGTTCCATCGCCTTCAACTTTGCTTCTGCATCCGACATGCCTTGGGCAGCCAAAGCGCCCATGCGGTCTTCGATATCTTGCCCTGCTCGGTAGCAAAGAGACTCGGTGGCATAGATTCGCGTAGCCATCTCCGCCAATTTGGCCTTGATTGCTCCAAAACTGTTAATCGAAACACCAAATTGCTTTCGTTCCGAGGAATACCGGATACACTGTGACGTCACAGTTCGAGCGCCACCCAAAACCCCTGCACCTAGTTTAACTCGGCCAATATTGAGAATATTTACCGCGATTTTGAAGCCATTTCCTCGATCAGAAAGCATATTGGCTACAGGAACGGGACAGTCGTTGAAAAATACCTGGCGGGTAGAAGAGCCTTTGATGCCTAGCTTCTTCTCTTCCTCATTCATGGTAATCCCTCCGAAGGTTTTTTCCACAATAAATGCGGTTAAATTTTTATCGTCGTCAATCTTTGCAAACACAATAAATAAATCTGCAAAGCCCGCGTTGGAAATCCACATCTTCTGGCCTGTGATGAGGTACTGAGTACCGTCAGCAGAAAGAACCGCCTTTGTTTTGCCAGAGTTGGCATCGGAACCGGCATCAGGCTCTGTAAGGCAGTAGCAAGCGGCCCATTCTCCTGTAGCCAGCTTGGGAAGGTAGGTTTGCTTTTGCTCTTCCGTGCCGTAGTACAAAATCGGCAAGGTGCCAATTCCCGTATGCGCTCCATAAGTAGTGGAGAAAGAGCCCGACCCACCAATGATGTCAGCAATCAGCATGGAAGTATTGAAACTCATGCCTAGTCCACCATATTCTTCTGGAACTGATATTCCTAGTAAACCTAAGTCCCCTGCTTTTTTGAATAACTCTGGAACCAGTTCTGGATGCTTCATGCTATCAATTTTTTCCACATTGGGATTGATCTCCGTGTCAATAAAGTCTTGACAGGCTTGAGCCATCATTTTTTGTTCTTCACTAAATTCCTCGGGAATAAAAATATCTTGTGCTGGAGTTTCTCTGACAAGAAACTCTCCTCCTTGGATGCTGTTGGTTTG